>JBKCXA010000930.1:0-3847 GCA_046316935.1 Prosthecobacter sp. | reverse complement strand
GCGCTTGCGGGGCTGGTGGGGTCACTCGTCACGCCGCTGGCTTACTGCCGGTTTGGATGCCCCACGGGGGCGTTGTTCAAGATGCTGCGCTTCACCGGCAGCAGCGACCGCCTCGGCACTCGCGACTGGCTGGCGCTGGCGGCCATCGTGACGGCATTTTTTGTGTGAATGGCACTCGCGAAAGCGGCGGCGGCATCCATCATCGGCGTCCCCCATGCGTTTCATCGACTCCCTCGAATCCAAGCTCGGCCGCTTCGCCATCCCCGGCCTCGTGCAGGTCATCGCCCTGTTCCAGCTCGGCGTGCTCGTGCTGATGCTGATGATGAGCAAAGAGTCCGCCCAGGGCTATGAAGATATGCTGTCACTCGATATGGACCGCGTGATGCAGGGGCAGGTGTGGCGGCTGGTGACGCATGTGTTCATCCCGCGCAGCAATTCCATCCTGTGGGCCGTGCTGGGCACGCTCATCATGATGTGGATCGGTCGTGGTCTGGAGGCGGCATGGACGCCCTTCCGCGTGAATCTCTACATCCTTGCCTGGATGGTGGCCGTGACAGCGGGGAACCTGCTCTTCGGCTGGCCGGCGGAGGCGCTGTTTCTTTACCAGACGCTGTTCTTCGCCTTCGCCACCTTTTACCCGAACGAGGAGATCATGGTTTACTTCATCCTGCCGGTGAAGATCAAATGGCTGGCCTTCATCGCCGCCGGCATGACCCTGCTCGGTGTGGTGCAACAGCCCGTGCTCGTGCTTCCGGTGATCATCGGGCATCTGAACTACCTCATCGCGTTCGTGCCCGGCTTTTTGAAGGAAGGCCTGCAGGCCGCGAAGGTCACTGACCGTCGCAGCCGCTTTCAGCAGGCTTCCGTGCCTGCGGATTCATTCTTCCACCAATGCGTCATGTGCAAAAAGACCGAGCTGGATGATCCGAAGCTGGAGTTCCGAGTTTTGGACAGCGGAGACGAGATCTGTTCCGTGTGCCGGGCGGCCAAAAAGAGCGCCTGAGGCATAAGAAACGCCCGTGGCCGGACGTTTGAGCGGCTACCGGATCACCGGCTTTTCAACGCACCCACATCACCACACCCATGAAAACACTGCTCACCATCGCCGCCCTCTCCTTCGCCTCCGCCGGCCTCGCCGCCGACAAGTGCCCGATCAGCGGCAAGCCTGCCGACTCCAGCATCACCAGCACTGGCAAGGACGGCAAAACCGTCTCCTTCTGCTGCGAGAAGTGCAAAGCGAAGTTCGACGCGAAGAACAAGTAATCGAGACGCCAGTCACGAGTTTTCACGAGCGGAGCCGGGAGACCGGCTCCGTTTTTTTACGCCTGGCTGGAGCGGGGGGATGGTTGGAGTGATGGTGGCTGGCTGACAATCACCACTCCAATGCTCCATCACTCCAGTCGGGCTGGAGATGGCTGGATGCGGGAAAGCCTTGCAAGCCATCCCGCCACAAACGCCAGCGCCAGCCAGGGCGTGAGCCAGCCCCAGCGGGTGAAGAAGGTCAGGCCCTTCTCCGGTATGATGCGGCCATTGAGCACGTCCTCGACCAGTGGAGGGATGCGCTGGGTCGGCCAGCCATTCGCGTTGATGATCTGCGAAACACCCGACGAGGCCGCCACGATGAACGGACGACGGTTTTCCGCCGCGCGGAGCCTGAAAAGCTGCGCGTGCTGGATGTGCTGCTTCTCGCCCCAGTGCGCCGCATCCATCGAAGGCACCGCGAAGAACTCCGCGCCATCGAGAGTCATGTGACGGACGACGTCCTGGAAGTCACAGTCGAAGCAAACGGGCGTGCCCATGCGCCCCAACGGTGTGTCGATGGCCTTCATCGTGGGGCCTGTCTCGCCGTCGTTGAAGAAATGCACGGTGTGATGCTTGCCATGCTCGCCGAGGACTCGTGTGCCATCGACGGTGAGAGCCGTGTTTTGCCATTGATCGCCACCAAGGCCGGTTTGAGTGCCAAAAACGATGATCGCCCGCCTTTTCGCTGCGAAGGCCTGAATCGCCGCGAGATCGCTGGAAGCTCTCACATCCTTCGGAACGGCATATTCAGGCCAAACGATGAGTTTGGCGCTGCCGACAGTCTTCTCGCTGAGTTCGAGGTAGCGGCTCAGCGGAGCGGTTTCGGCCTGCACGGCTCCTACCGAGTACCAGCGTGATGACGCGGTGTACCATACGGTCGGCTCGAAACCCCAAAGCATGAGAACGACCGGTGCCAAATAGGCAGTTCTCCAACCAGCATGCAGAGCTCCTGAGATCGCGAACATCATCACCAAGCCCAGCCCATACACGCCAATCCATGAAACGAGCGGCCAGGGCTCCAAAGCGAGGCCTGCGCTCATCCATGGAAATCGCAGCGGCATGATCTCGCAGCGTATGAACTCCGTGGCGCACCACGCGAGGGCGATGAAGGCTGCCAGAGACCAGCGTCGAAGGCCTCGCGAGGTCGCGAAGGCCGTCAACGCAGCGAAGCAGGCCGGGAAGAAGGCCAGGACGAGCCAGAGCACCGGGCTGAAGATGGAGAAGAGGTTCCAAAGCCAGGACAGGCCGAAGCCGAAGCACGCGAGGCCCCAAATGAGACCACGGCGAAAAGCCTGAGTGATGGTCACGTCTCTCAAACTCCACACCAGCATTCCAAGACCGACGAACACCAACGGAACCCAGCCATGCGGAGGAAACGAGAGCGCATACAGCACGCCTCCGAGGATCGGGACCAGTTGGCGGGGCAGGGCAGGCATGATGAGCCCGATGTTACCTGGCGAGCAAAAGCTTGTGAAGCCTTACTTCGCCAGATCCGCCTCGATCCGCGCGACCATGGCATCGAGCGTGGCATTCTTCAGGAGGATGACACCTTTCGGATCGATGAGGTAAAGCGTGGGGAAGTTCCGCAGGTTGTAGAGCGTGGTGTTGGGGCCGCTGCTGGTGTTGTCGAGGATATTGGGAAAGGTCACCTGGTAGGTGGCGAGGGCTTTGGCGGCATCGACGTCGATATCGGTGTTCACGCCGAGGACGGCGGCGGGCTTGTCTTTGAACTTCGCGGCGGTGTCATTCATCAACGGCAGGATGCCGTGGCAGGCGTGGCACCAGCCGCCCCAGAAAATGACGATGACATGCTTCCCGCGGAAGTCGGAGAGCTTCAGCGGCTTGCCATCCTTGTCCTTGCCCTCGATTTCCGGGGCTTCGCTGCCCGCTTGCAGGTTGGTCATCTCAAAGAGCATCTTGCCGGCGAGGTCGCTGAGTTTGAAACCTTGAATCACGACATCGGAGTAGTCGGCATTGAGTCGCTGAAAGTAGTCGATGCATTTCGGCTTTGAAGCCTCGGCGGAGGCGCGGTCGGCGCTGGCATCGAAGTTTTTGAAGTGGATGGCACCGAGCGTGTAGAGAGCGGCGGCGATCTCCTCGCGATTCTTGTTCTTCTCCAGCACCGCGAGGGCGGCGGGCTCGCCAAAGAGGCCCTGATACTCGAGCTGGCGCACCGTGGCAGCGATGCCGGCACTGCCTGCGTAGGTGGTGGCGAGCATTTTCTTGGCTTCCTCGCCTTCGGGGAAGCTCGCTGCGCCTGTGACGAGCCAGCACACAGCAGGCACGACCTCCGGCTTGTCGGCGTTCGCTTTGATGATCTGCATCAGCTTGGTCGCGCAAGGGCCGGCGCTGGGAATGGTCTGGCGGTATTTGTTCTTCTCCTCCTCGGTGGGGGCATTGATGATCTTGAGTGTGTTCGCCCGCACGGCGTTCTCGTATTCATCGATGACGGTGCGGATCTCCGTGGCGAGGTCCTGCGCGTGCAGGCTGCCGGCGAGCATCAAAACAAGGGCGAGAGGTCGGATCATGGCTGTTGGGGCAAACA
>JBKCXA010000929.1:0-11545 GCA_046316935.1 Prosthecobacter sp. | reverse complement strand
GATCTACAACGGGCAGGCTGCCGCCCAGGCCCAGCAGAGCACCACACCGCATCTCGTCGCCCGGGCAATCTACGCCGCGCCGGGACACCTCGAAACGCTCGTCGCCCGCCAGGATGATTCGCCGGATGGGGTCAAGAATCTCGCCACCATCGGCGATGGCACCCTCGCGCTTGGCTTCAGCGACGCGGTCACCGGCCAGTTCCTCAATGTGCAGCAATGCGGTGGCGCTCTCTTTGTCCAAGGACTGCCCAACCAGGCCTACCGCATCCATCTTCAAAACATGACGCCCATGCCGCTCGATCTCGCCGTGGGCATCGACGGCCAGGACATCGTGGCCGGTGGCACGGCCGCCTGGAAGCGCTCCAGTCTCCGCCTCGCCGCCAAGCAATCCCTCATCCTCGACCGCAGCCCGAAGACGAATGCTCCCCTGCTCTTCCGCTCCGTGAAAGGCGACACGGCCTTGTTTGAGACGCATCCCGCCGGCACTCGCGGCCTCATCCAGATCGCCGTGTGGCTCGCCAAGGATGCTCCGAGCCTGCCCGGCCAGACCATCCGCCCGAGCGAGTATCCGCCGCTGAATCTGCTGCCGGTGGATCAACCGCCGCAGTATCGCTGATTCACTCGATGCGATTTTTGATCCTTCTCCTCGCCGTCCGCATGAGCGCCGCCGAACCCGTGATCCCTTTCCGCCTCGCCAAGGCGCTGCCACACGAGTGCTCGCAGGTGCTGCTCAGCCTCGCCAGCCACGCGAAAGCCACCACCGGCACCCTTTGGCGTCTGGAACGCAAGCCCGAGGGGGAATGGAAGACCATCGGCGAGCCGATTCCCGTCACTCTCGGCCGTCACGGTCTCGCCTGGGGCCTTGGTGAGCACACCAACAAGCCGCCCCGCGGCCTCGAACGCAAAAAAGAGGGTGATGGCTGCGCTCCCATCGGCGTCTTCGCCCTGCCGCTGGCTTTTGGCAGCGTGACAAAGCCTCGCGGACTACGCCTGCCCTACCTGCGCTGCACCTCGCACCATCTCGGCATCGACGATCCTCGCTCCCGCCACTACAACCAGATCATCGATGATCGTCAGGTAGCCTGCGATTGGGTCAATCCGGAGACCATGATCCCTGCCGGTGGTTGTTACGCCCTCGGAGCCGTCATCGCCCACAATCCCGCAAACAAGCCGGGTGCCGGCTCCTGCATCTTCATGCACGTCTGGCAGGCCCCCGGCGTGCCCACCTCCGGCTGCACCGCCATGAGCCTCGAAAACATCCGCCTCTTGCTCCGCTGGCTGGATCCTGCCAGGCAACCAAGGCTCGTGCAGGACATCGCGGGCGATCAGGTCTCAAACATGAAGTAAGGCAGTCCGTCACACCCGGGGAGTGAAGATGAGTCAGCTCCAGGGACGGAAGCAGCATGCTTGGTGGTTTCTCCGCGTCAAGCTTCGAGGCGACCGTGGCATGGCGGCTTTTTTCCAGCATTGCAGGTCGAGGCATTGACACTCGAAGGCCCTCCCGCTTAATCTCCATTTCCCCAAATTATTCCCCTCAGGCCCCATTTTCGTCTTTCCCCTCTGATTTCATGTACTCGAATGAAAAATACCTTCTGGAACTGCTCCAAGAATCCGGCCTGCTGACCGTCCGCGACATCGAAGGCGTGGCCTCGACCAAAAAGCCGGGCGAAAGCGTGCTTGAGACGCTGATCAAGACCGGCGTGGTCTCTGACGAGCAGGTCGCGCAGACTGTGGCGGTGAATTCCGGGATGGAATACGTCGAGCTCCAGGGGTTTGATCCTAATCCAAGCCTGAAGGCCCTCGTGCCTGTGGAGACAGCCATCCGCTACAAGGTGGCACCGCTGGGCACAAACGGCACGGCGCTCCAGGTGGTGGTGGCCGATCCGTATGATTTTGAAACGCTCGACGCCCTTCCTCACATCCTGCAGCCGGAGATCGAGTTTTTCTGCTCCACCCCCTCTCTCATCAAGCTGCTGCAATCCAACATTTACGGCAATGAGGCCGTGGGCGGCAGCACGATGAAGGGCGCGGGACTGGACGCGGCAGGTGACGATGCGCCGGTCATCAAGCTGGTGACCAACCTGCTCACGGAAGCCTTCAAAAACAAGGCTTCTGACATTCACATCGAGCCGATGGAGAAGGACATCCGCGTGCGCTACCGCATGGACGGCGTGATGGTGGACATCGAGCATCATCCGAAGCGCCTGCTGGCCGCCATCATCGGCCGTATCAAAATCATGACCGGCACGATGCAGCTCGACGAAAAGCGAGTGCCCCAGGACGGCCGCATCCAGATGACCTACAACGACAAGGAGATCGACATGCGTGTCTCGATCATCCCGACGAGCAATGGCGAGTCCGTCGTCATGCGTGTGCTCGACAAGAGCAGCCTGCGCCTTGGCCTCGTGGACCTCGGCTTCCTTTCCGATGACCAGGCGAGCTTTGAGGAGCTCATCTCCCTGCCGGACGGCATCATCCTCGTCACCGGCCCTACGGGCTCCGGCAAGACGACCACACTTTACGCCTGCCTGAACTTCATCAACCGCCCTGACCGCAAGATCATCACCGTGGAGGACCCGGTGGAGTATGAGCTCGCGGGCATCAATCAGGTGATGGTGAAGGAAGACGTGGGCATGACCTTCGCCGCCGCGCTCCGCGCCATGCTGCGCCAGGCTCCAAACATCATCATGCTGGGGGAAATTCGTGACATGGAGACGGCATCCATCGCCATCCAGGCCTCCCTCACAGGTCACTTGGTGTTCTCCACGCTGCACACGAATGACGCTCCGAGCGCCGTGGCCCGTCTGGCGGACATTGGCATCAAGCCCTTCCTCATCGCCTCCGCCGTGCGTGCCATCGAGGCCCAGCGCCTCGTGCGAAAACTCTGCGGCGACTGCAAATCCGAAGCTGTCCTCAGCGACCGTGAGATGCGCTCCCTCGGAATCGACGCGGCGCAGGCCATGGACGCGAAAATCATGGGGGCCAACGGCTGTGGCAAGTGCCGCCAGCTCGGCTACCGCGGCCGCATGAGCCTCGTGGAGATTTTCAAGATCGACGACGAGGTGCGCACCATGATCAACCAGCAGCTCACCACCCCGCAACTGCGCAAGCGTGCCCGAGAACTGGGCATGCGCACCCTGCGCGAGGACGGCGTCCGCAAGGTCCTTGCCGGTCTCACCACCGCCGATGAGGTCATCGAGGCCACGATGTCCGACTCTCATTGATCCTCCCGCTCTTTCACCTTTCCCCAAACCTTCTCTTTTCCCATCACCATGACTGTTTCCAACGTCATCGACATGCTCATCAACCGCGGCGTCATCGACTCGGGCCAGGCCGACGATCTTATCCGCGACTGCGTCACCGACGGCAAGGACGTGCTGCAGACCCTGATCGACTACGGCATCTACAACAATGAGGACGAATTCTGGGGACATGTGGCCGAGGAGCTCGGGGCGGAGCACTTTGACCTCGCCACCTACGAGCCTGCGCCCTCCGTGGTGAATCTGATCACGCCCGGCATGGCCCGTCTTTACGGCTGCTTTCCGATCACGCTCGACGGCCAGGGCCTGCATGTGGCCTTCACCGATCCGCTGAACCCGCAGCTCGTCGAAGACCTGCGCTTCGGCCTCGGCAAGAGCATCGTGCCCGTCGTTGCGCGGCGCAGCCAGGTGCAGGCGCTCATTGACAAACATTACGGAAGCAGCGCCCCGAGCATCGAGGAGATCTTCGGCCAGATGGGCAAGGGCGGCACCAGCGGCCAGACGGCCGAGCAGGAGGCCAATTCGGCCCCCATTGTGAAATTCGTCGATCTCGTGCTCACCCAGGCCATCAAAGAACGTGCCTCAGACATCCACTTCGAGCCCTTCGAGCGTGAGTTCAAGATCCGCTACCGGGTGGACGGTGCGCTCTATGAAATGGCCCCACCTCCTGTGCACCTGGCCACCTCCGTCATCTCCCGCGTGAAGGTCATGGCGAACATGAACATCGCCGAGCGCCGTATCCCGCAGGACGGACGCATCATGACGACCGTCGGCGGCAAGGCCATCGACATGCGCGTGAACTCCCTCCCCACCCAGCACGGCGAATCCGTCGTGCTCCGCGTGCTCGACCGCTCCTCCGTGAACCTCGACCTCGAATCGCTCGGCATGCAGCCCTTCCTCTTCGACTACATCGTCGAGACGATCCACAAGCCAAACGGCATCTTCATCGTCACCGGCCCGACCGGCGCCGGCAAGACGACCACGCTTTACGCCGCACTCCGCCGCATCAATACCATCGACGCCAAGCTCCTCACAGCCGAGGACCCCGTCGAGTATGAAATCGATGGCATCATGCAGGTCCCCATCAATGACGCCGTGGGCCTCACCTTCGCCAAGGCGCTGCGTTCCTTCCTTCGTCAGGACCCGGATCGCATCATGGTGGGAGAGATGCGTGACCTCGAAACCGCCCAGATCGCCATTCAGGCATCCCTTACGGGCCACTTGGTGCTCAGCACGCTTCACACGAACGACTCTGCCGGCGCGGTCACGCGTCTCGTGGACATGGGCGTGGAGCCATTCCTCGTCTCCGCCACACTGGAAGGTGTGCTGGCACAGCGTCTCCTGCGCACCATCTGCAAAGCCTGCCGTGCCCCCTACGAGCCGAACAACCACATTCTTACCCAGCTCGGCCTCAGCCGCGATGACATCGCCGGGAAGCCTTTTTTCACCGGCTCAGGCTGCGGTGCCTGTGCCAACAGTGGCTACAAAGGCCGAAAAGGCATCTACGAGCTGCTCGACATCACCGATCCGCTCCGTGATCTCATCACCTCCCGCGCCCCTTCCCTTGTCCTCCGCCAAAAAGCCATCGAGCTCGGCATGGTGACCCTCCGCGAAGACGGCCTGCGCAGCATCTACGATGGCGACACCACCGTGGAAGAAGTGCTGAAGTACACCTGATCATAAAGGGGAATCGCACTCCAAGCCGCACGATGCTGGTTGGGAGCAGCGGCCCTGTAAATCAATGCCCAGGCTGTTTTCTGGCATCACTCGCTAGCGCCTGAAGACGTTCTTCTTTAGGACTGGGATTGTTTTTGTTCAATCCAGCGAATTCTCCTGCGGTCGGAAATTCTGGGTGCAAACGCTTTTTGCGAACGTTATTAGTAGCATTCAGCGCCACACCAAAAAGCCAACCCAATTGTAATGTTTGCCACCACAAGCAAGCCGAGCCGTCACGGCCACTCAAACGCCCCGCAAAACTTTAGACGGCTCTGCTATGCCGCCATCGCGTTTGTTTGCACACCTGCTTTTGCTCAGAACGGCAGCCATTTGATCGCTCAGACCAATTCGCTTTTCGGAGGTGGGGTTCCAGGAGTGCAGGTGAACCCGATGCTATCTTTACCCGCACCTTCTATGGTGCCTTCACCGTCGAACCCGGCCCAATCAGCACCTTATCAATCCGCTGAAGGACCATGGGGGGAACTGATCGGTGACTACATTTACTTGGAGGCACCACCAGCCTTGGTCGATAGCTTTGCTCTCCCGAGCACACAAAGCCGCTGGAGCTTCCCCTCGTCCAGCGAGGCATCTCTCCCAAAGTTATTCGCCGACGCCGGCCTTTCCGAGGAGCAGGTGAAGCCGCTCATTAGCAGCATCGTTCGTGAAGGTGACTATGTGCATGTGCTCCCCACTCTGGACTTCATTCTTAGCCTGCCGACCGGGTCGCGGGCCTCGATCTACACCGAGCTGGCCAAGATTCCGGTCAATCAATACCATGCCGACCCGGTGCTGATTTTCGGAACTTCGATCGAGGAATGGTATCGCACAAGCAAGCTTCGCCCCGAACTGATCCAAAAGGTCAAACAGCTCAGCTACATCCGTGGTGAGACCATCGCATTCAGCGATATTCCCGCCCTGCTGAACTTTGCCCAGACGGACGCGGAAGCCCGCGTCATTTTTAAGGCATGCACAAGAACGCGCTCGCTCATGGTGCGCCTGCTGCTCGATAAAGAAAGCGATGTGCCAAAGTTGCTGTCCTATTGGTCATTCGGGGTGGGCATTCGCCGCAAGGACATCGAGCCGATCATTCAGTCCATCATTGAATCGGACACCTTGAAAGACCTGGGGCTTTCCCACATCCTGCCAGCGCAACCACGCAAGCTTCTCTTCACCTATCCGGGACTGGACATGGCCAAAAACGGCCTGCTCCCTGACTGTCACTGGACGAGTCTCAACTTCTACAACTTCGATCCGCACGAGTACCTGCTCGATTCGAGGCTGGCCACCAGCAAGGTCCTCGAGAACTATGTGCCAGTTGAAGCTCCCTATCAGTTTGGAGACATCCTGTTCTTCCTCGACAACGCCACCGGAGACGCGTTTCACTCATGCGTTTACCTTGCTGACACGCTGGTTTACACCAAGAACGGCCGCAACATCCTCTCCCCCTGGGTGCTGATGACGATCGATGATGTGAAAAAGGTTTACCTCTTTCGTGGAAACGGACGCGTCCAGGGCTTCCGCCGCAAAGATGTGCATGAAGCCCGTCAGAACGCCGCAGCAGCCTCCCGCTAAGGAATCTCACGCCGTTTTTTCAACTCATCCTAACCTCAAAAAAAATCGCGCCCCTCGAAGAAAACCTCAGAACAAGTATTGACACTTCGAGAGGTTTTTGCGTGAATGAAGTCCCATGGCCACCAAATCCACATCCAAGAAGCCCGCCGCCAAAGCCGCTAAAAAAGCAGTCAAGGCAGCCAAACCCGCTAAACGCAAAGCCAACCCCGCGCTGATGAAGCCGGTCCAGCCCGATGACGTGCTGGCCGCCGTCGTCGGCTCCGCTCCTCTTGCCCGTGGTCCTCTCACCAAGAAGATCTGGGACTACATCAAGAAGAACGGCCTCCAGGACCAGAAGAACAAGCGTAACATCAACGCAGACGCCAAACTCAAGGCCGTCTTCAATGGCAAGGGCACCGTCACCATGTTCGAGATGACGAAGCTCGTGAACAAGCACATCAAGGCTTGATTCAACCATTGATCCTTCCATGGCCGGGCGCGGAGCAATCCACGCCCGGTTTTGTTTTTCCACGCGGCGCCGCTCCGCCTCCTGATTTCTCCTTGCCCATGTTCGGGCAGGACGCTAACGAGCACGCTTCCCGCACCCCGCCATGGCCCTCTCCGACCGTCAGCAAACCCTTGCCAAAGCCGTCTCGATGACCGGCACCTCGCTGCATACCGGCGAGCAGGTCACGCTCACGCTCCAGCCCGCTCCGGAAAACTTTGGATTCAAATTCCGCCGTGTGGACCTTGAGGACAAGCCCTTCATCCCTGCCCTCGCCGAAAAAGTGCAGAAAGTGGAACGCGCCACCACGATCGCCGAAGGTGGCGTGAATGTGCATACGGTTGAGCATGTCCTGTCAGCGCTCACCGGCATGGGTGTGGATAATGCCATCATCGAGATGGACGCCAACGAACCGCCGATCGCTGACGGCAGCGCCATGCCCTACGTTGAGTTGATCAAGTCCGCCGGCCTTACTGAGCAAAAAGAAGCACGCCGGGTCTTCGAGATCCGAGAGCCCATCTATCAGGAGACCCGTGATGGCACCATCCTCACCATTGTGCCGGACAAGAAATTTCGCGTCTCCTGCACCAACGTCGGCCCCGATGGCAGGTTTACCCAGTTCTTCAGCACGGAGATTAATCCAGAGACTTATGAGAAGGAGATCGCCGCCGCCCGCACCTTTGTGTACTACGAGGACATCGCGCCACTGATGGAAAAGGGCCTCATCAAGGGGGGCACTCTTGAGGCCGCCATTGTGATCCGTGGCGATTCGCTTCTCTCCAAGCAGCCGCTGCGCTTCACCAATGAATTCGTCCGTCACAAGATCCTCGACATCGTCGGTGATCTCACCCTCTCCGGGCGTCGCATCACCGGCCACATCATCGCCGTGCGGCCGGGCCACGGGCCCAACACCGAGCTCGCCCGCGCCATTGTGAAGCAATACGAGACCATGCGCAGCATGGTCCCCATGGCGATCAACATCCCCAGCGGAGATGCCGTTCTCGACATCAACGAGGTGATGAAGATCCTCCCGCACCGCTATCCCTTCCTGCTGGTGGACCGCATCATCGGCTTCGAGGGCGAGACAAAGTGCCGCGGCATGAAGAACGTCACAATCAACGAGCCGTTTTTCCAAGGGCACTTCCCCGGCCATCCCATCATGCCAGGCGTCCTCCAGCTTGAGGCCATGGCCCAGGTGGCGAGTGTCGTCCTTCTCCGCATGCCCGGGAATCAGGGCAAAATCGGTTACTTCATGTCCGCCGACAACGTCAAATGGCGCCGTCCGGTGCTGCCTGGCGACACGCTCATCATTGAGACCGAAATCCTCAAAACGAAGCGCAGTATCGCCTCCGGTGTCGGTCGCTGCATCGTCAACGGCCAGGTCGTTTCCGAGGCAGACCTCATGTTCAGCGTCGTGGACCGGTAAGTGTCCCCCGCATTCATCCGACATTCGTCATTCATCGTGATTCACCAGACCGCCATCATCGATCCCTCCGCGCAAATCGGCGCTGACGTCCACATCGGACCATATTGCATCATTGGAGCCGGCGTGGTGCTTGGCGATGGCTGCTGGCTCCAGCATCATGTCACCATCATGGGACCGTCGAGGATTGGCAAAGGGAACAAATTCTATGCCTATGGCTCCATCGGCCAGCAGTCGCAGGACCTGAAATACAAAGGCGAGCCGACCTGGCTCGAAATGGGCGATAACAACACCTTCCGAGAGTTCTGCACCGTCCACCGCGCCACATCGCCGAATGACAAGACGATCATCGGCAGCCACAACAATTTCCTCAGCTACGTCCACATCGCCCACGACTGCGTTGTCGGGAACCACGTCATCTTCTCCAACAACGGCACGCTCGCCGGACACGTCACCGTTGAGGATCATGTCATCCTCGGGGGCCTCAGCGCGGTGCACCAGTTCTGCCGCATCGGCACCCACAGCATCATTGGAGGCTGTTCAAAGGTCACCCAGGACATCCCTCCCTTCTGCACGGCCGATGGAAACCCCGCACGCGCCCGCGGCCTGAACATCGTTGGTCTTCAGCGTGCCGGTTTCAGTCGCGAGCAGATGCGCGCCCTTCGCACCGCCTTCCGCAAATTTTATCGGGAGGGCCTCAACAATGCCCAGGCCGTCGAGCAGCTCCGGGCCAGCGAACTCACGCCCGAAGCCGCCGCGTTCACCGACTTCGTCGCCAGCACGAAACGAGGCATCATTCCCGGTGGGAAGAACGTCGAAGAGGGCGAGGAGTAGGAAGAACCTCAAGCCTCCGGCGTTGTTGGAGCTGATCATGTTCCGCACTCTTCTCGCGATTTTTTGCCTCGCCTCCACCTGCCTCGCGCAGCAGTTGGATGTCGAAAAGATGTTCGAGGAACGAAACCTCGGCCCAGTGTCCGAATTGCTCGCCAAAGGAGACTACGAACTGGTCGCGAGGATCGGCGAGGCGGCGGCGGAGAAGGGTTTGAAAGCGGCGGAATGGCGAATCATGCGCTTCAAAGCGCTCGCGGAGCTCGGGCAGGTCGAGGCGGCACTCGCAGAGGCCACGGAGGCTCTGAAAAGCTACGCTGACAACCTGGAGCTGCTCATGCTCCGGCACGACCTCGCCGCGCAGCAGGGCCTTGATGAAGTGAAGAAGGATTCGCTCACGCGCTTGAATGCCGCAGCCAAGGCCAAAGCGCCGAAAGACCGCACCGCGCTTGATTTGGTCTCGCTCGGCCAGGCGGCCTTGGTGCTCGGCGCGGATGCACAAAAGGTCATCTCGCAGTATTTCAAGGCCGCGCAGGCGAAGGACAGCAAGCTCGAGGCCGCGTATCTGGCGGAGGGACATCTGGCCTTTGAGAAGGACGATGCCAAGCGGGCGGCCGATGTGTTTCGGGCCGGTCTCAAGGCACACGGTGAGACGGCAAATCTGCGTTTTGGTCTCGCCAGGGCCTTCAGCACGAGCGACCGCGAAAAGGCGGTGGAGAACCTCGTGAAGGTTTTAGAACTGAATCCGCATCACAAAGCCGCGCACCTGCTGAGGGCGGAGCTCTTGATCGGCGGCGAGAAGTTCATCGAGGCTGAAAAAGCCATTCAGACGGTGCTCGACAAGGACGAGCAGCATCCCGAGGCCTGGGCGCTGCGGGCCGTGGTGGCGCAGTTGTTCCATGCCGATGCCAAAAAGGTCGCGGAAGCTCGTGACGAGGCCTTGAAGCGCTGGTCGAAGAATCCAGCAGTGGATCATCTCATCGGCCGCTGCCTCTCGCGGGCCTATCGCTTTGCGGAAAGCGCGGCGCATCAGCGTCAGGCACTCGAATTCGATGCGAAGTATCTGCCAGGCAAGGTGCAGCTCTGCCATGATCTGCTCCGGCTCGGCGAGGAAGACGAGGCGTGGAAGCTGGCGGCGACGGTTCGCGAGGAGGACGGCTACAACATTCAGGCGCACAACCTGGGCCTGCTCGAAAAGGAGATGGGCGGCTATGTGACGAAGTCCTTCCCCGATTTCATCCTGAAGATGCCGACGCGCGACTGGCCGATCTACGGCGAGCGGGCGCTCTCGCTGCTGCGAGAAGCGAAGGCGGTGCTCGCCGCGAAATACGCCCTCGATTTGAAGCGCCCGGTGCTCGTCGAGTTCTTCGGAGCGCAGTCAGACTTCGCCATCCGCACCTTCGGAGCCCTCGGCGGGCAAGGCATGCTGGGCGTGTGCTTTGGCACCGTCGTCACGATGAACAGTCCAGGCAGTCTCGCGAATGGTCGCAACAACTGGGAGAGCACACTGTGGCATGAGTTTTGCCACGTCATCACGCTGACCGTGACGAAGAACCGAATGCCGCGCTGGCTCAGTGAAGGCATCAGCGTGTATGAGGAACGCCAGCGCGATCCCGCCTGGGGCATGCCGATGGATGCCACCTTTCGTGAGATGGCTCTCGATGAGGAGAAACTGACGCCTTTCTCGCAGCTCAGCGGGGCCTTCATGAATGCGAAGTCGCAGGACGACATCATGTTCGCCTACTACGAGAGCAGCCAGGCGGTCGAGTATCTGCTCGACACCTATGGCAAGGAGAAGTTCCAGGGCATCCTGCGCGACCTCGCTGCCGGAAAACGCGTGAACGACGCCATCGCCGCGAACTGCGAGGACGTGGATGCCATCGAAAAACGCTTCACCGCCTTCATCACCGGCAAGGCGAAGGCATTCGGCGCGAAGGCCGATTGGACCGAACCGAAGCCCGAGGAGCTCAATCCCTTCGACGATGGCAGCTTCAGCGAGTTTTTGAAGACGCATCCCGCCAATCTCTGGGCATTCCAGCGGCATGCCGAGGATGCCATCAAGGCCAAAAACTGGCCCGAAGTGCTGCAAACCGGCCAAAAGATCGCGGAACTCGTGCCCGATGATTTCAGCGCGGACGGCGGTTACTCGCTTCAAATCCAGGCCCTGCGCCAAATGAAGCGTGAGGAGGACGAAATCGCTGTGCTGCGCCGCATCGCCGAGAAACCGTCCAGCGCTCAAAGCACCTTCCTTCGGCTCATCGA
>JBKCXA010000928.1:0-3489 GCA_046316935.1 Prosthecobacter sp. | reverse complement strand
TCCTTCAACCGGGACATCCGTCCCATCCTCAGCGAAAACTGCTTTGCCTGTCATGGCTTTGACCCGAAGCATCGCGAGGGTGATCTGCGGCTCGATACCTTTGAAGGCGCCACCGAGGACCGCGATGGCGCACGCGGCATTGTGCCGGGAGATTTGAGCAAATCGGACGCCTGGCAGCGCATCATCAGCGAGGACAAGGACGAGGTCATGCCCCCGCCGAAGTCCCACAAGCCGCCGCTCACCGCCAAGCAGCGCGAGACCATCAAGGCCTGGATCGAACAAGGCGCGAAGTATGAGGCGCACTGGGCCTTCATCCCGCCGCAGAAGCCCGGCTCTCTGCACCCGCCCACGGCAAATCCCATTGACTACTACATCGAGAAAAAGCTGACCGAGGAAAACCTCAAACCTTCCCCTGAAGCCGATCCCGCCACGCTCATCCGTCGCGTCTTCCTCGATCTCACCGGCCTGCCGCCATCGCCGTCCGACTTGTCTGACCTGTCAGACTGGTCCGACCAAAAATACACCGCCCTCGTAAACCGTCTCCTTTCCAGCAAGCACTACGGCGAACGCTGGGGCCGCTGGTGGCTCGATCAGGCCCGCTACGCGGATTCCAATGGCTACTCCATCGATGCACCGCGGCAGATTTGGAAGTTTCGCGATTGGGTGATCGACGCGCTGAACAAGGACATGCCCTTCGATCAATTCACCATCGAGCAGCTCGCCGGTGATTTGCTGCCAAAGGCTAAGGAAAGCCAGATCATCGCCACCGGCTTCCATCGCAACACGCAGATCAATCAAGAGGGCGGCATTGATAAAGAGCAGTTCCGCATCGACAGCGTTTTCGACCGCGTGGCGACGACCGGCAGTGTGTGGCTCGGCCTCACCATCGGCTGTGCGCAGTGCCACGATCACAAGTTCGATCCCATCGCGCACAAAGAGTATTATCAGATGTTCGCCTTCCTGAACAACCAGGACGAGCCGGAACTGAAGGTCTTTGATCCCAAAGTCGATGTGAAAGGTCTCACCGCCGAGTTCAAAGAGGTCGAGTCGAAGATCAAAGCCTACATGAAAGAGCACGCCGCCGACCTTGATGCCTGGGAAGCGGGCATCACACCGGCGATCAAGAAGAGCCTGAATGCCACCATCGTGAAAATCCTCGGTATGCCGAAGGCGAAACGCGGCTTCGTGCAAAACCAGACGCTCTTTGCCGCCAGCATCGGCGGCGTGGGACCGTTTCGTGAGCTCAACGACCGCCACAAGGAACTCGACACGCTGCTCAACAAGGGCACGACGACGCTGGTGATGAAAGAAACGGCCAAACCACGCAAAACGACCGTTTTCATCAAAGGCGACTTCACGCGCCCCGATGTCGAAGTGCAACCCGGAACGCCCGCCGTGCTTCATCCCTTCGAAACGACGTCGAAACAGCCCAACCGGCTCGATCTCGCGAAATGGATCATGAGCCCAAAAAACCCGCTCACGGCTCGTGTGATCGTGAATCGCGTGTGGCAGCAGTATTTCGGCCGTGGGATCGTGGAGACGGAAAACGACTTTGGATCGCAAGGCACCCTTCCAAGTCATCCCGAACTGCTCGACTGGCTCGCTACCGAACTCATGGCGAAAAAATGGAGCCTTAAAGAGCTGCACAAGCTCATCGTCACCTCGAAGACCTATCGCCAAAGCTCCGCGAACCGGCCTGATCTGATGGAAAAAGACCCGCAGAACTACTTCCTCGCCCGCCAGAGCCGTTTGCGCCTCGATGCCGAAGTCGTGCGTGATGTCTGCCTTGCCGCGAGCGGCCTGCTCTCGACGAAAATCGGTGGTCCGCCGGTCTATCCGCCAATCCCCGATGGCGTGATGGGCCAAGGCCAGGTGAAGCGTGTGTGGAGCGTGAGCAAAGGCGAGGATCGCTATCGTCGCGGCCTCTACACCTTCGTCTATCGCGCCTCGCCACCGCCTTCGCTGACCGTCTTCGATGCGCCAGAAGGCTTCAGCTCATGCACCCGCCGAATCCGCAGCAACACTCCGCTGCAAGCGCTCACCTTGATGAATGACAGCGGCTTCTTCGAGTTCGCCACCGCCTTGAAAAAGATCATCGACAAGGACGGCCTCGAAACCGCCTTCAAACGCTGCACCGCCCGTGCCCCGAAGCCGGATGAACTCGCCGTTTTGAAGAAACTCGATTCGCTCAATGCCGCCCGCACCCTCCTCAACCTCGATGAAACCGTCACTCGTGAATAAACTCATTCTTTCCCTCCTGCTCGCTTCGATGCCACTGCTCGCCGCCGATCCGGTGCGTGCCTTCATCGACGATACACAGCCCGGTTTTCGCGATTTGAAGGCCGAAGACTTCACCAAGGTAAACAGCGCCGATGACACCTGGAGCTGGAAAGACGGCGTGCTGCATTGCACCGGTAAGCCCGTGAGCGTCATGCGCACCGTGAAGGAGTTCAAAAACTTCGAAATGGTCGTCGAATGGAGCCATCAAAAGCCGGCGGGAAACAGCGGCGTGTTTGTTTGGGCCACGCCAGCCTCTATTGAGAAGCTTACCGCCGCAGCAAAGCCCGGTCTGCCTCAGGGCATCGAGGTGCAGGTGCTCGATCATGGCTACACCGACAAGGTGAAGGCCGCCGGCGGCAAGACCGACTGGTTCGGCACGAATGGCGATGTCTTTCCCGTCGGCGTGAAGATGACGCCCTTCCCGCCGCTCTCGCCCGATGGCAGCCGCAGCTTTCCTCGCAAGCACCTCGCCAAAGGTCACGGCGAATGGAATCACTACTACATCCGCGCCATCAACGGCGAAGTTCGCCTTTGGGTGAATGGCGAAGAAGTCAGCGGCGGCACCGCCTGCAACCCCGCCCAAGGTTTCCTCTGCCTCGAAAGCGAAGGCTCCCCCATCCTCTTCCGCAAACTCCGCATCCGCGAACTGCCATGAACCCGTTGCTTCACCAAACTCGCCGTCACTTTTTCAGCCGCTGCGGAGTCGGAGTCGGCTCCATGGCGCTGTCATCGCTCATGGCTCGCGATGCCGCTCTCGCACCGAAAAAGACGCACTTCCCCGCGAAGGCGAAGAACGTCATTTTCCTCTTCATGGCGGGCGGGCCGTCGCAGTTGGAGACTTTTGAATACAAGCCGCTGCTCACCAAACTGAATGGCAAGCCGATTCCGGAGAGCTATACGAAGGGGAAGCGCTTCGCCTTCATGGACAGCAGCCATCGCAGTGACTTGCTGGGGCCAAAGATCGGCTTCAAGCAGTATGGGCAGTGCGGCGCCTGGGTGAGCGATTACCTGCCACACACGGCGAAGATCGTCGATGACATCAGCCTCGTCACCACCTGCAAGACGGACCTCTTCAATCATGCGCCGGCGAAGATGTTCATGAACACCGGCAGCGGCCTGTTTGGCCGTCCGAGCATGGGTGCGTGGGTCACCTACGGCCTCGGCAGCGAGTGCGAGGATTTGCCCGGCTTTGTCGTGCTGCAAAGCGGC
>JBKCXA010000927.1:0-3715 GCA_046316935.1 Prosthecobacter sp. | reverse complement strand
TCCACCGCCACATTGAGCATGAAGTAGCGGGCGATGACGACCGTGCCGTAGAGCACGGAAAGGATGGCGAGGAAGAAGCCAAAGCGGATGGAGAGGCGCAGCGGTTTGTTGGAGCGGGCCACGACGCACTGCACGGCGAAGTCGAGCAACTTGACGAGGTTGTAGCTGCTCTTGCCAGCGAAGCGGGCGGCGTGCTCGACATCCACCGTGGTGCGGCGAAAGCCCACCTCGAGGATGAAGACGGGAAAGCTGCGGTTTCGCTCGCGAAAGCTGCACACGCTCTCAATGACGCGTCGGGAGCAGATGGAGAAATTCGCGATGCTGTTGTCGAAGTCGATGTCGCCGAGCCAGTTGTAGATGAGGCGGAAGCCATTCGAGACGAGCTTGCGGTAGAGCGAGTCGTTTCGCTCGCAGCGACGGGCAAAGACCACGTCATGACCTTCCTGCGCCTTGGCGTAGAGCTTGGCGATCTCCTCGGGCTTGTCCTGCAGGTCGCAGTCCATGACCACGATCCACTCGCCCCGCGCATGATCGAGCCCGGCAGTGATGGCGAAGTGCTGGCCGTAGTTCCGGCTGAGCTGCACACCGCGGACATGCGGATCTTTGGCGCAGATGCCGGAGATGATTTCCCAGTCGTTTTGAGGGCTGCGGTCATCGACGAAGATGATCTCGTAGTCCGGCGTGATCGCCGAGAGAACCTGCGTGAGGCGGCGATGCATCTCTTCGATGCACTCGGCGCATTTGTAGGCCGGTGTGACGATGGAAATGTGAATGCCAGCCATCAGCGAACAATGAGAAACACACCAAGCACGATGAACGCAAGGCCTGCATAGCCCTGCACCGACATGCTTTCCGCGAAGAACCAGGCGGAGATGACCGCGTTAAACAACACCACCAGCCCGATCTGGACCGGATAGGCGACGGAGAGCTTCTGCGAGCCAAGCACGAGCAGCCAGAGCACGTTGGCGAGAATGAACACCGCCAGCCCCGCGAGAAACCCGACATTGGAAAGCAGGCCGAACACATCTTTGATGAGCACCGGCACGCTTCCCTTCCAGGCAAAGCGATCCTTCAACGTGGCGCGGAAAATCGCCGTCGAGGTCGTGGCCGCACCGGCGCTGGCAAGGAGCAGCAGGATGGACTTGGTGGTCATTTCGATGCGGTGACGGCTTTCACCCAGTCTTGATGCCCCAGATACCACTTCACGGTTTCGCGGATGCCAGTCTCGAAGGTGTGGGCGGGACGCCAGCCGAGTTCGCGGTCGATTTTCGAGGCGTCGATGGCGTAGCGACGGTCATGACCGGGACGGTCGGTGACGAAAGTGATGAGGCTGCGTGAGTTGCCGCCGAGCTCGGGTTTGAACTCATCAATGAGATCGCACATGAGTTGCACGAGGTGGAGGTTCGCCTTCTCGTTGTGGCCGCCGATGTTGTAGGTCTCGCCAACCTTGCCAGTGGTGAGAACGGTCCACAGGGCCTCGCAATGATCGCCGACGTAGAGCCAATCGCGGACGTTCATGCCATCGCCGTAAACGGGGATCGATTTGCGGGCGAGAATACTCTGAATGACCACCGGGATGAGCTTCTCGGGAAATAGATGCGGGCCGTAGTTGTTCGAGCAGTTCGTGACCACCGTCGGCAAACCGTAAGTATGATGATAAGCACGCACCAGCAGGTCGCTGGAAGCCTTGGAGGCCGAATAAGGCGAATTGGGAGCGTAAGGCGTGGTTTCGGTGAAGAAACCGGTTTCACCGAGAGAGCCGAAGACCTCGTCGGTGCTCACGTGGAGGAATTTATGACTTATGATTTCTGACTTATGATTTTGCCAGAGGTCGCGGCATGCTTCCAAGAGGTTGAAGGTGCCGTTGATGTTTGTCGTGATGAAATCACCCGGCCCGGAGATGCTGCGATCGACATGGCTTTCGGCCGCGAGGTGCATCACATGCGTGATCTCATGCTGCTGGATGACATGCCGCACCTCATCCCTGCCACGCAGATCGACTTTCTCGAATACGTAGCGCGGATGCGTTCCGTGGATGCCCGCGAGGTTTTCGAGATGGCCGGCATAGGTGAGACAGTCGAGATTGACAAGCTTCACGACTTCCGGCTTGTCGATGACATGCCGGATGAGGTTCGAGCCGATGAAACCGGCGCCGCCTGTGATGAGAAGGTTCACGCTTTGACGGCAGTGTATTCGCTAAACCAGCCGAGCACGGGCTTGCGGGCCGTGTTTTCGAAACCAGCGGCTTTCAAGGCGGCGAGGACGTCTTCGGGGCGCACGCAGGCGTCCATGGTTTCCCAGAAATAGACCATCATTTCTTCGGCTTTCTGGCTGCGGGTGAAGAGGCGGACAAAGAAGGGATAGATCCGGCCAAAGTATAGCTTGAAGAGCCAGGAGCCGAACTTGCTGGCAGGGCGTGTGGCTTCGAGGATGAGGACTTTGCCACCGGGTTTGAGGACGCGGTGGAACTCACGGAAGGTGGCCTCAAGGTCTGCAAAATGGCGCAAGGCGTAGCCGACGGTGAGAAAATCGAAGGCAGCCTCCGGCAACGGCATGCTTTCCGCGCCGCTTTGAATGAAGGTGGCGTTGAGCTTCTTCCGGGCGACGGCGAGCATGCCATCGCTGGGCTCCACGCAGGTGATGGTCTGATCGCCGCCAAGGACTTCCTTTGCGGCGACAGCCATCAAACCGGTGCCGCACGCCACATCGAGCAACTGCATGCCAGGCTTGAGGCCATGGCGACGCTGCGCGTCCTTGCGGTAGAGGTTTCCCGTGCCCCAAAAGCCCCAACCCACCACGGGATCGTAATGCTCCGCACCTTCATCGAACAGATTTTTGACATAACCGGGCCGCTCTTCAGGAGCCGAGTAGCGGTTTGGGAGGACGGGATGAGGAACCATGTAATCGATCAAGCAGCGCCGATGCCAAGGCGGCGCACTTCAACAGCCACGCCGCTCAGGTACTCGCGGTATTCGCACTTTGGCATCGCGGCGACCACGCTTTCAAATTCATCAATGCTGAGGAACCCGCGATGCAGCGCCGCCTCCTCAGGACAGCCGAGCTTGATGCCCTGGCGTTTTTCAATCGTCTGCACGTAAGCCGAGGCATCGTGAAGACTCGTGCTCGTGCCCGCATCGAGCCACGCGGTGCCGCGGCTGAGACGCTGGACGTGCAGGGTGCCACGGCGGAGATACTCGCGATTGATATCGGTGATCTCAAGCTCGCCGCGTGGTGAGGGTTTCATCGCACGAGTGATGGCGAGGACGTCGTTGTCGTAGATATACACGCCGGGCACGGCGTAGTTGCTACGCGGATGTGCGGGCTTCTCCTCGATGGAAAGCGCTTTGCCATCGAGACCGAACTCAACCACTCCGTAGCGCTCAGGATCGGTGACGTGGTAGGCAAAGACGGTGGCCCCTGATTTGAAGTCAGCAAAGGCACGCGGGAAGGCATCGCCGCCAAAGAAGATGTTATCGCCGAGGATCAAGGTGACCGGATCTTGGCCGATGAAGGATTCCGCGATCAAAAACGCCTGCGCGATGCCTTCTGGCTTGGCCTGCTCGCGATACTCGATGGTGATGCCCCAGCGTTTCCCATCGCCGAGAAGCTGCTGGAAGCGCGGAATGTCCTGCGGCGTCGAGATCAGACAGAACTCGCGGATGCCGGAGGCGATGAGCACCGTGAGCGGGTAATACACCATCGGCTTGTCATACAC
>JBKCXA010000926.1:0-2263 GCA_046316935.1 Prosthecobacter sp. | reverse complement strand
GGCGGATTGTCACCACCCGTGGCTTTTTGCGGCTCCAGCGGCAGCCAGTGGATTTTCGCCGCGACGAGCTTTTTCGCCCAAGGCTCCAGATCACCTGCCGCGAGGCCTTTGAGCTGATCTTCGACCGGTTTGAGCTTCGCGCTCAGTGCCGCGATCTTCGCTTCAAGCTCCGGAGCGGGCAGTTTCACAAAAGGTGGCGCATTGGTGCGCACCGGATTGCTGTAAATGCCCACGCCACGCTCCGGCACGTTGTGGAAGAACGCCTTCATCGCATAGAAGTCCTTCGCGGTGAAGGGATCGAACTTATGATCGTGGCAGCGGCAGCAGTTGAAGGTCTGGCCCATCCACACGGCAGCCGTCGTCTCCACGCGATCGGCCGTGTATTCCGCGAGGAACTCCTCCGCGATGATGCCGCCTTCCTCATTGAGCATGTGATTGCGATGAAAGCCGGTGGCGATCTTTTGATCCAGCGTGGCTCCCGGCAGCAAATCCCCTGCAAGCTGCTCGATGGTGAACTGATCGAAAGGCATGTTCGCGTTGAAGGCCTTGATCACCCAGTCCCGCCACGGCCACAGCTCGCGATCACGATCCACCTGGTAGCCATTCGTATCCGCAAACCGCGCCGCATCCAGCCACGCGACAGCCATGTGCTCGCCGTAATGCGGTGAGTTCAGAAGCGAATCCACCTGCTCTTCGTAGGAAGACAATGAGACCATCAGATGGGGAGACAATGAGCCGGGCGCATTGTCCTTCTCCTTGTCTGATTGTCTCCTTGTCTCATTGTCCTGTTTCGGCGGCAGCCCGGTGAGATCCAAAGCCAACCTCCTCATCAAAGTCTTCCGCGAAGCCTTCGGCGCAGGCTGAAGCCCGTGCTTCTTCAACTCAGCCCGGACGAAATCATCAATCGAGTTACCCGCGTTCGACTTCACCGGCGGCACAAAGGCCCAATGCGGCTCATACTTCGCCCCTTCCGCGATCCATTGCTTCAGCGTGTCCTTCTGCTTCGGCGAGAGTTTCTTGTGCGACTCCGCCGGTGGCATCAGATCGTCCGCATCGGTGGTGGTGATGCGCTCGATCAACGTCTGCGGCCCCAGCTTGATCAACTCCTCGCGCACATCGAGCCGCAGATCGCCCTTGCGGTTGTTTTTGTCCGGCCCGTGGCAGTAAAAGCAGTTGTCACTGAGGATCGGGCGGATGTCGCGGTTGAACGACAGCTCCGCCGCGCCGGCCAGCGTGGTGAATGACAGTAAGCAAAGACGAAAAAGCATCTCCCGTCATACGCGGCACGGCAGCCAGCTCATGCCACCAAATCGCGGATCACATGCCCGTGAACATCCGTGAGCCGTCGGTCGATGCCGTTGTGGCGGACGGTGAGCTTTTCGTGGTCGATGCCGAGCAGGTGCATCATCGTGGCGTGGATGTCGTAGCAGGTCGTGGGATTGGCGCGGTCGAGCGGCTTGTAGCCCCATTGATCGCTCTCGCCTGCCGTAACGCCGCCTTTGATGCCACCACCGCAGAGCCAATTCGTAAAAACATACGGATTGTGGTCGCGACCCTTGCCGCCCTGCGTGCTCGGCATACGACCAAACTCCGTCGTCCATAAAATGATCGTCTCGTCGAGCAGGCCGCGCTGCTTCAAATCGAGAATCAGCGCTGAAACCGCCTTCGCCATGCCCCAGGCAAGCGGACCGTGGTCACGCTCGACATCTTCGTGGCTGTCCCAGTTCCGACGCGGAAAGCCGTTGTCATTGCCGCTCCAGATCTGCACAAAGCGCACACCGCGTTCGAGCAAGCGACGCGCCGCGAGGCACTTGCGGCCCATGTAATCGGCCTCTTCTTCGGGATTGATCTCCGTGGGCCACACTTTGCGATGTTCCTGGATGCCATACATCGCCTTCATCGCGGCGGATTCCTTCGAGATGTCGAGAGCCTCCGGCGCGGCGAGCTGCATCTTCGCGGCCAGTTCATAGCTCTGGATGCGGCTTTCGAGTCGCGAGTCCTCCTCACGTAGCGCGGCGTGCTTGCGATTGAGTTGCTCCAAAAGCTCAAAACCACCGCGATCCGATCTCGCGGAGATGTAGCGACCGTTTTTGTGCGGAAACAAATCGGCGATGGGTGTCTCCGCGCCGGGATAAATGATCGTTCCGGCATGCTGCGAGGGCAAAAAAGCGCTGTCCCAGTTCTTCGGGCCGTTGGAAGCAAAACCGCGATGATCCGGCAGCACGACAAAAGTGGGCAAATTGTCGCTGATCGAGCCCAGCGC
>JBKCXA010000925.1:0-14647 GCA_046316935.1 Prosthecobacter sp. | reverse complement strand
CACGAGGCCCTCACAACTCCAACTCCAATCAATCTCGCGATAAAACCTCGCCGCGTAATCCGCCACATCGCCCCGCGGACTCATTTCGAGGCCAAAGTAGCGTTGCAGGCTCAAATCCGTTGCAAAGAAGATCTCCACGCGATCCGCCCCGAGCGCCCGCTCCTTCGCTGAAGGTCCTTCCGGCAGCACCAGATCCTCATCCACACAGTCGAAGCGGAAGAACAGCCGCACCTCATCATGCCAGGCCCGAAACTCCGTCCACGGAGCCACGCGATCCTCCCACGGAAAGGTGAAATCGGTGAGCAAAGCGGCCTCGTTCGCGTTCGAGGTCTTGTGAACGTGGTAGTGCTTCATGAATGCTGCGGGAGGTTGCGTGCCATGTTTTGCAGGCGGTCCCATTGCTCGTCATCAGGTTGGATGATGATGAGGTCAATCGGCTGGACATGACCCGCCACATCCAGCACGAAGTTTTTCGACAAGGCATCACTGATCACGATCTCGCGATCCCCATGAATCCAGGCACCGTCATACGCCTTCAGCCAGCCCATGCGCCAGAGATAGGCGTCGATCTCATCAAGAGTCGGCTCGGGTCGCGCCGGATTCACGCGATACCATGGCTGGCTGGTCACGAGTCGCGGCGAGGGTTCATTTGGATAGTGAAGCCAGCCTTCGACAAGCCAGTCATCATCAAAGAACTCATTCGAGTAGGCCAGCCGCTGCAAATACTCCTCCAAACCGCCCCAGGCACCAAACTCGCCCGGCTGCGTAAGCTTGATCACGCGGCCTGAGACGGGATCAAAGAGGGCATCGTGCTCGGCTCCATTTCGGTGCTCAAGGAAGGCGGTGCCGTTGGTGAAGGTGACGACATCGAGCTTTGGAAATGCTTCAAAGCCACGAGAGAAGGATTCGGCCTCGTCGGCTGGGGGCCATGCGCCCGCACGCCCGCGATCGCCTGCTCCAGCGGCACGGCCGCGGAGGCGGCCAAGCGCTCGGCCAGGGTCCCGATCTTGATTTCCGGCAGCGGTTTGCTCATGGCTTGGATTCTGCCCTCCCGCAGCGGGCTTCGCAACGGGTTTGATGAAGGCCGGAACGCGCACCACCGGCTCGACAGCGGCGGCCTCCACCTCCCGCATGGCAGGAGCCTCCGGCACAGGCCGGGAGAAAGAGCGAAACCATGACCACAGCGAAAACACGGGGCATTTCATAGGCCCCCGCACCGTCGCCCGCAAGACATGGATTGACGCGTGAAGCCATCCTCTGCCAGCATGCCGGTTCATGTTCGCTTTTCTCCAACCCGCCCCGCATGCGCCGCGTCTGCCTGAGGCTCAAATCGATCCTGTTTACCGTCGTCTGCGCCTGCAGGTCTTTGCGGGCATCTTTTTCGGCTACGCGGCCTACTACCTCGTGCGAAAAAACTTCTCGCTCGCCATTCCCGACATCCTCAAAGACTACCGGCAATACTCAAAGGCCGAGCTGGGCACGGCGATGACCGGACTGAGCATTGCCTACGGCTTCTCGAAGTTCCTGATGGGCAGCGTGTCGGACAAAAGCAACCCGCGTTACTTCCTGCCGCTGGGTTTGCTGCTCTCTTGCGCGGTGCTGATGGTGTTCGGCTTCGTGAAGGAGATCTACCTCTCGCTGACCGCCATGATCGTGCTGCAAACGCTCAACGGCTGGTTCAATGGCATGGGCTGGGCGCCCTGCGGCAAGACGATGGTGCATTGGTTCAGCACGAAGGAACGCGGACGCGCGGTCTCGATCTGGAATGTGGCGCACAATGTCGGCGGAGCCCTCGTGGCGACGATCGCGCTGTGGGGCGTGACGATGTTTCACGACTGGGGCGCGAAGTTTTACTTCAACGCCATGGTTTCCACCGTCGTGGCCGTCGCCGCGTTCATTTTGATCCGCGATACCCCGCAAAGCTGCGGCCTGCCGCCCATCGAGGAACACAAGAACGACTACCCGCCGAACTACAGCGCCGAGCACGAGCGCACCTTCACCTTCCGCGAGATCTTTTTCGGCCACGTTTTCAACAACAAGCTCCTGTGGGCCATCGCCACCGCGAACGCCTTTGTCTATTTCGTGCGCTATGGCGTCGTGGACTGGATTCCGACCTACTTGCAAACCGCAAAGAATTTCTCCTTCCAGCAATCCAGCACCGCTTGGGCCTGCTTTGAGTGGTCCGCCGTGCCAGGCACGATCTTGTGCGGCTGGATGTCCGACAAGCTCTTCAAATCACGCCGCGCTCCTGCGACGATCCTTTTCATGATTCCCACACTGCTCGGCCTCATCGCCTACGGCCTGAACCGCAACGGCCCGCTGTGGATCGATGTCACCGCGCTCATCACCATCGGCTTTTTCATCTACGGCCCGGTGATGCTCATCGGCCTGCAAGCCCTCGACATGGTGCCGAAGAAGGCCGCCGGCACCGCTGCGGGCTTCACCGGCTTCTTTGGTTACGTCTTTGGCAGTGCATTCGCTGGCACCGGTGTCGGCTGGATCGCCGATCACTGGGGCTGGGGCGGCGTCATCATCACCATGAGCATCTGCTGCGTGCTCACGATGGTTTTCAGCGCCCTGACGCTCGGGCACAAGGCGGAGAGTGCTGGGGCCGGGGAATGACGGCATGCTCTTTTCATCATTTCCCCCGATGTGACGATGGGCTGGCTGAACAAGGCGGCGAAGCACTGACGTAGTGGTGGTGCCATGCCGCCATCTTTTCCCAACCGTCGTCACTTTCTCCGTCAGGCCTCGATTCTCGCCGCTGGAGCCGTTTTGCCAGTTCGTGAGGTCTTCGCTGCTCCCGACGTGCCCGATGCGCTGGCGGGTCGTCTTTATAAGACGCTCAAAGTCGGCATGATCAAAGCCGGGGCGAACCTCACGGAGAAATTCAAGATCGCGAAGGAAGCGGGCTTCAAAGGTGTGGAGATGGGTTTTCCCGGCAACGACGTGGCGGAGACGAAGAAGGCCATCGCGGAGAGCGGCCTGCCGGTGGATGGCAGCGTGTGCGGCGAGCACTGGAGCGTGCGCCACACGAGCGCGGATGCCGGCACCCGGGCGAAGGCGCTCGAGAATCTCAAGCAAGCCCTGCGTGACACGCGCGAGGTGGGCGGGCACAGTGTGCTGCTCGTCGTTGGCAAAGGTGAGGATGGTCCGGAGAATGAAATCTGGCAGCGCAGCGTGGAAAACATTGCCAAGGCCGTGCCTCTGGCGGCGGAGCTCGGCGTGCAGATCGTCATCGAGAATGTGTGGAATCAGTTTTGCTACGATCACAACGGCGGCAGCGACCAGAAGGCGGACAAGTTTGTGAAGTATGTCGATGAGTTCCGCTCGCCGTGGGTGGGCATGCAGTTCGACATCGGCAACCACTGGAAATACGGCAGCATGGGCGGCTGGATCCGCCAGCTCGGCCACCGCGTGCTGAAACTGGACGTGAAGGGCTTTTCACGCGCTCAAAACAAATTCACACCCATCGGGGAAGGCGACATCGACTACGCGGACGTGCGCAAGGCCCTCATCGAGATCAATTTCCACGGCTGGCTGGCCGCCGAGGTGGCCGGTGGTGACTTGGAATACCTCAAAGGCGTCTCCGCGCAGATGGACAAGGCGTTTGGGCTGTGAATCGCTCACCGAATGTAAACGAACTCGCTGCTGTTGAAGAGCACATGCGCCAGATCCGTGAGGGCCTGATCGCGGCTTGAAGTGGCCTCGCGGGCTTTCACAAAGTCCAACGACTGCTGCAAACGGTCTGCAGAAGGCTCGTGGCCGAGCGTGAGCATGAACATGCGTTTGAGGGTGGCGTCGAGCGAGTCTGAAGTGGCCCGCTTGGCGAGGTGGGCGGCTTGTTCTTCGACGAACTCATCATTCATGAGCACGAGCGCCTGCGTGGGCACAGTGCTTTCGAGGCGGACGGCGCACGAGTCGGTGGTGGTGGGGGCGTCGAAGAGTTCCATCATCGGCATGAGGAGCTGGCGCTTCTGGTAGATGTAAACGCTGCGCCGCCACTGCTCGGGGCCTTCGTTCTTGAGCAGCGGCCATTTGTTGCGCTGGCTGGTGGGGAGGAGATCAGCGCGAAGTCGCGGTTTGATGCCGGGTCCGCCGCGTTTCTCGTTCAGATTGCCGCTGGCTTGCAGGATGCAATCGCGCAGGACCTCGGCTTCCATGCGGAGGAGACCGTAGCCCGGACTTTTCAGTCCGGGTTCTGAACGAGTTGGAAAACTCGTTCTACGCTGGCGATAGGTCGCCGACATGAGGATGAGCTTGTGCAGCGTCTTGAAGCGGCCGCCATTGGCGATGAGCTGTCGCGCGAGGTAGTCGAGCAGCTCGGGATTTGATGGCTTCGCGCCGGTAAAACCGAAGTTGCTGGGGCTCGCGACGAGGCCCTGGCCAAAGTGATGCTGCCAGATTCGATTCGCGATGACCCGCCAAGCGAGCGCGTTCTCCGGCGCAGTGATCCATTCGGCGAGCGTTTTGCGGCGCAGGGAGGTTTTGGCGGCGGGTGGAGGGAATGAGAGGGGTTTGAAGAGCGTCGGAACGGCGGGCGGGACTTCGTCGCCGAGGCTCAAAGCGCTGCCGCGGAGCATGATGCGGGTGGGCGGCACCTGTGGGCTTGTTTCGATGAGGGCGTGGATTTTGGCGGTCTCATCGATCTTCACTCGCTTGTCGTTTTTGTCCTGTGTGCCGGGCACGAGGCCATACTTTTCGGTGCCGTTGAAGATGGCGAGCAGGCTGTAGTAGTCGCGTTGCAGCAGCGGATCGGTTTTATGGTCGTGGCAGCGGGCGCAGCCGAGCGTGAGGCCGAGGAAGACGCTGCTCGTGGTGGAGATGACATCGTCGAGCTGGTCGGCGCGGTATTGGGCGAGGGCGTCGTCGTTCTTGCCCATGTTGTCGTCGTTACTGGGGCCATTGCGGCCGAAGCCGGTGGCGATCAGTGTTTCTTCGTTCGCACCATCGATTTCGTCTCCGGCGAGCTGCTCGGCCACGAAACGAGCATACGGCTTGTCGTCGTTGAAGCTGCGGATGACGTAGTCGCGGTATTTCCAGGCGTGCGGACGATCGAGATCGTTGTGTGTGCCGCCTGTGTCGGCATAGCGAGCGAGATCGAGCCAGTGGCGGCCCCAGCGTTCGCCGTAGCGCGGGCTTTGCAGAAGGCGGTCGATGAGAGCGGCATAGGCGTCGGACTGGTCAGACGAGTCGGACATGTCTGACACAAAGGCGGTGACCTCTTCGGGAGGCGGTAGCAGGCCGGTCAAATCGAGTGTCACGCGGCGGATGAGCGTGGCGGGATCGGCTTCGGGAGCGGGTGATTGGTCGTTTTTCTCCAAAGTGGCCAGGATGAAGCGGTCGAGGTCGTTTTTCGGCCAGGCGGTGTTTTTCACGGCAGGCGGCTTTGCGACGCTCAGCGGCTGAAAAGCCCAATGTCCCCTGCCCTCCTCGACGGAAGGTGGTTTGGCGAAGAGAGGCGCACAAAGGGTGATGAAGAGGAAAAAACGCATCGACAGACAGGCGTGCCTGAGGTCGTCTTCTGACACACCATGGACACACCGACCACCAACGACTTGAAACGCCGTTCCTTCCTCCGCGCTGCTTTTTCCGGCGCACTTGTCACGCCGGGCGTGATGAATGCCCAGCAAGTGGAGAAGGCCATCGCGGGTCAATTTCATGAAGAAGCACGCGATTTGCCGCTCGTGGAGGATGCGGACGTCATCGTGTGCGGCGCAGGCCCTGCGGGTATCGCGGCGGCGATCACGGCGGCGCGTGCGGGAGCCAAAGTGCGTGTGTTTGAGTGGCGTGGGTGCCTCGGCGGCGTGTGGACGGCCGGGCTGCTGGGCTATTTGCTGGATTTCGACAAGCCGGGCTTCAATCAAGAACTCTTGAAGCGCCTCGACGAGCGCGACATGCGTCGTGGCACGAGCCTGAAGAGCATCTGCTACGAGCCGGAGGGCATGAAGCTGCTGCTGGAGGAGATGTTTCTGGAAGCGGGCGTGAAATTTCAGCTCCACACGCGAGTGAGCGCGGCCTACCGCGAAGGCAAACGCCTCACCACGATCATCACCGAGTCCAAAAGCGGCCGCCAAGCCTGGCGGGCCCCTGTTTTCATCGACACGACTGGCGATGGCGATCTGGGAGCGCTGGCTGGATGCAGCTTTGAATACGGCGAGTCCGATTCGTGCCCGTGCCAGCCAATGTCGCTCAATGCGCTGCTCGTATGCAAAGACGCGGCCGCGCTGGCTGCTTACATCCACAAGTCCGATCCCAGCAAGGCCGACGGCATCGCCAAAGATGCGCTGTTGAAGGAAATCGAGCGCACCGGGCACTTCCCTTCCTATTCCAAGCCGACGCTGTGGCAGGTGCGTGATGATTTGCTGCTCGTGATGATGAATCACCAATACGGCGTGCCGTGCTTTGACGCGGCGAAGATCACCGAAGCCACCGTGCAGGCCCGTGCGGAGATGCACAAGATCGTCAACGGTCTGCGCAAGCTGGGTGGACCGTGGGAAGGCCTGCAAATCGCCGCCACCGCTGAGCAAATCGGCGTGCGGGATGGCCGTCGCATCAAGGGCCGCTACGTGGTGAACAAGGACGATGTCATCGCCGGTGCGCGTTACGACGACGCGGTGGTGCGTGCGACCTTCAGCGTGGACATCCATGCGCTGAGTGCGGAGAACAACAAGAAGGCCGCCTACCACAATGCCGGCATCAAGACGAAGCCCTACGACATCCCGCTGCGGGCGCTGATCGCCAAAGACGTGGATGGCCTCATGATGGCCGGCCGCAACATCAGCGGCGATTTCATCGCGCATGCGAGCTACCGCGTGACGGGCAACTCCGTGGCGATGGGCGAGGCCGCTGGTGTGACGGCTGCGCTCGCGGCTTTGTCGAAAAGGCTGCCACACGAAGTTGAGTGGAAGGAAAGCGCGGCGAAGCTGGAGAAGATCCGTTCGTAGTTCCCCGCCTGCATCGCTGGGCGAAGCCCTGCGGGCAAGGGGGCTTTAGCCCGTCACAACGCTCCCAAACACGGGCTGAAGCCCGAACTACGAACTCTTCTTCTTTTTGCCGAAGCCGAAGAGTTTTTTGAGCAGGCCGCCACCTTCGTTTTTGGCACCGGTGTCCTCGCTCGGTGCCACTGGAGCGGCAAGACGACGCTTGGCGGATGGCTCTGGCGATGCCGCGAGTGGCTGCTGGTCGATGACGACTTTCTTTGGCCGGGCTTCCAGGGCTGGCTGTGGCAGCGACGCGCCCCACCAGGCCGGTGAGAGCGCCGCAACACTGCCCCAGGCTTCAAGGCCTGCGTGCCAGACGAGACTGTCCGACGCGACCTTTTGATCGCGGGCCATGTCCGTCATCACGGCGTCATCGTAAGGGCCTTCGGCGGCACCGGCGTTGTTGAGATACCAATTCATGCGCGGATGCTACTCACTGGTCGAGAGCCGGAAACTTGAAATCCGCGCTGTTTTGATGCTCGCGAGCGGCGATTGCCTTCATCTGCGCGACGACCTCGGGATGCTTGGCGAGGAGATTGGTTGTCTCGGCGGGATCGTTTTCGAGGTCGTAGAGTTCTTCAGAGGTCTTCGCGGCTTTTTTGGCCTTTCCACCGCTGAGGCCGGTGCGGAGGTACTTCCACTTTCCGAGCCTGACGCATTGCTGGCCGCCGTAACCGGTGAATTCGCGGTAGAGGAATTCTCGCCCTTTTTGGCTCTCGCCACGCAGGACGCTGGCAAAGCTGGATCCATCGATGCCGGCGGGTGTTTTGTCCTTCACATCGCAGAGGTCGAGCAGGGTGGGCATCCAGTCTTCGAAGCCGGTGATGGCTTGGCTGGTGCTGCCGGGCTTTACTTTGCCCTTCCAGCGGAGGATGCCGGGTGAGCGGATGCCGCCTTCATAGAGCGTGCCTTTGCCATCGCGGAGGCTGCTGCTGCTGTTGAAGAAGGCAGCGTCCACGCCGCCGAGGCCCTGATGCGTGCCATTGAGCGATCCGTTGTCGCTGATGAAGACGAAGATGGTGTCGTCATCGAGGCCGAGCTCGGCGATGAGGTTCATCATCTTGCCGATCTCGCGGTCCATGCGGGTGATCATCGCGGCGTAGCCGGCACGCGGTTTGAAGTGAGGCAGGTAACCTTTGCCGCCTGGATACGGGGTTTCTTCAAACTGGCCGGCATACTCGGCCACCGAATCATCCGGCACCTGCATGGCCAGATGGGGCACGGTGGTGGGCCAGTAGAGGAAGAAGGGACGGTCTTTGTGGTCGCGGGCGAATTTGAGCGCCTGCTCGGCGATGAGATCGGCGCTGTATTCGGTGCCCTGGAAACGCTGGTAGCTCTCGGGCTTCGTGGGGTCCTCGTCGGGCTTGAGCTTGTCGTTGGAGGGAAAGGGCGGGTTTTTGAGTTCGATGGTCTTGTCGTTGTCCCAAAGGTAGGTGGGATAAAAATTGTGCGCCACGCCCTGGCAGTTGTAGCCGAACCAGCGGTCAAAACCTTGCTTCAACGGCTCGCCGGTGCTGCCGGGACCACCGAGGCCCCATTTGCCAAAGCCACCCGTGGCATAACCTGCGGCTTTGAAGGCCTCCGGCATGGTCACCGTGGCATCGGGGATGGGATACTGGCCTTCGTGCTCCGGTTTGCCCATCTTGGGAAGGCCCTTCGCATTGTCGGCCTGGCGGTTGTCGCGAATGAAGGCATGGCCGGGATGGTAGCCGGTCATCAACACGCAACGCGAGGGAGCGCAGACGGCATTGCCGCTGTAGTGATCCATGAGCTTCATGCCCTCGGCGGCCATGCGATCGAGGTTCGGCGTGCGGATGTGCTTCTGGCCGTAGCAGCCGAGATCTCCGCGCCCGAGGTCATCCGCGAGAATGAGGATCACATTCGGCTGGCGGGCCAAAGCGGCCGCCGAGAGCAAGAGGAGGGTGAGGAACGGTTTCATGGTCGGGAAACAGGTAACGCAGGCGGTGCCGACTTCTTCTTCGACCGGCTGAGCTGCTCGGCCTCAGGCAGCTTCCACATGACATAAGTGGTAAGCACCACCGCCGTGAGAGCGAGGAGCAGGATGAGGTAAAACATGGGCCGGTTGGCGAAACGCATGGTGGCGATGCAAGCATGGCCATAGCGCTCCACAAGGGCGAGGCCGCGACGAGATCAAAATTTCCGCCAGTGAACCCGCCTGCCGTGCGTTAATGCCCCGCCATGCACGATCTCGATCCCAGCCTGCCAGAGCACCTCGTCCGCCGCGACTTCCTCAAAAAGCTCGCCGCCGCCTCCACCGCCGCGTGGATGACGGGCGAGCCACGGGCGATTTGGGCCAAAACAGGTGAAAAAGTCACCCATCCGCCAGCGAAGGCCGATGCGTGCATCCTTTTGTGGATGGCAGGCGGCATGGCCGCGCCGGACACCTTTGACCCGAAAGGCTATCTGCCCTTCGAAAAGGGTCTCGAAGTGAAGAGGATGCTCTCGACCTTCCCCGCGATCGACACGGCGGTGGATGGCGTAAAAATCTGCCAGGGTCTGGAAAACATCGCCAAGGTCATGGACCGCGCCACGCTCATCCGCAGCGCCGTGCAGCCAGATCTCGGCAGCATTTTGCACTCGCGGCATCAATACCACTGGCACACCGGCTACGTGCCACCGCAAACCGTCGCCTGCCCGCACATCGGCTCCTGGATGGCCAAAGTGCTCGGCCCACGCAATCCGGTGATGCCCGCCTTCATCAACATCGGCCAGCGGCTCGAAGGCGTGGGCGAAAGCGAGGAATTGAAGGCCTTCACCACCGCCGGATTCTTCGGCAGCGAGTTCGGCCCGATGAATCTCCCCTTCCCCGAGGACGCCGCGCAGTCCGTGAAGCCGCCGAAGGGCATGGACGCGAACCGTTTCGCCAACCGTGACCGTCTTTTCCGCAAACTCGTCGATCAAAGCCCGCAACGCGACTTCATGAGCGACTACCAGCAGCAGTCGATGCTCCGCAGCATGGACAATGCCTACCGCCTGCTCAGCGCCAAGGAACGCGAGGCCTTCGACATCACGCTCGAGCCCGAGGAGAGCCGCAAAAAATACGACACTGGCCGCTTCGGCCGCGGCTGTTTGCTCGCCCGTCGGCTCGTCGAGGCTGGCGCACGCTTTGTCGAGGTGACGACCGAGTATGTGCCCTTCCTCCATTGGGACACCCACAAGAGCGGCCACGACACCGTGGACAGCCTGCACAAGGAAATCGATGCGCCGATCGCCCAGCTCGTGCTCGATTTGGAGAAAAAGGGCCTGCTCGACCGCACGCTCATCGTCATCGCCAGCGAGTTCAGCCGCGATGCGCTCATCGAGGGCAAGCCCGGCTCGAACGCGAGCGACCAGGCCACATTCAAAGTGGAAAAAATCCAGGAAGCGCAGCACTACGGCCTTCACCGCCACTTCACCGGCGGCACCAGCGTCGTCATGTTCGGCGGCGGCGTGAAGAAAGGCTACCTCTACGGCGAACCCGCCGATGAACGCCCGCTCATAGCCACCAAGAACCCCGTGAGCGTCATGGACCTCCACGCCACGATCATGACCGCCATGGGAATCAGCCCGAAAACCGAATTCGAGATCGAAGGCCGCCCGTTTTACGTGACCGAGGATGGCAAAGGAAAGCCGGTGACCGACATCTTCGCGTAATCCGATACCTTTCATATTCTCAAATCATGATGCGTTGATGCGAAGGGTTGACCCTTCGCGGGCTTTGGGTAGTCTCAGACCATGCCCGCCCGTCCCAACTGCCGCCCTGAACTCGAAGCCGCCATGCGCCAGCGTATCCTGGTGATCGACGGGGCCATGGGCACGACGATTCGCGAGTACAAAGCCAAAGGCGTGCTCGATGAGGCCTCGGCACGCGGCGAGCGCTTCCGTGACAACGAGAAGGACATCCTGAACAACGGCGACATCCTCTCGATCACTCGCCCGGACATCATCGAGACGAACACGTTTTCCGGCACGAGCATCGCGCAGGCGGAATTCTTCCGGGAAGGCAAAAAGTGCCCGGAATTCTTCCAGGGGATCATTGAGGACAAAGTCCTCAACGACCTCGCGTGGGAGATCAATTTCGAGTCCGCCCGTCAGTGCCGCAAATGGGCGGACATCGTCGGCGAGCAGACGGGACGGAAGCGCTACGTCGCCGGAGCCATCGGGCCGATGACGGTGTCGCTCTCGCAGTTCCCGGATTTGACCGATTTGAGCTTCCGCTACGTCACCTTCGATCAGGTGAAGGCCGCGTATAAGCATCAAGTCCGCGCCTTGATCGCCGGTGGCGTCGATACGCTGCTTGTCGAGACCATTTTCGATTCGTTGAACGCGAAGACGGCGCTCGTGGCGATCCGCGAGGTGTTTGAAGAAGATAAAATCGAGCTGCCGGTGCAGATCAGCGCCGCGGTCGGCCCTGGTGGCGAGACGATGATCTCCGGTCAGATCACGGAGGCGTATTTGAATGCCATGCGGCATGTGAAGCCGCTGTCCATCGGTCTGAATTGCTCGCTCGGCCCGGACAAGATGCGCCCCTTCCTTGAAGAACTCGCCGCGAAGGCGGATTGCTTCGTCTCCGCGTATCCGAATGCCGGGATGCCGAACCCGCTGGCACCCACGGGCTTCGATTTGCTGCCGCCTGACATGGCGGGCTACGCGAAGGATTTCGCCGGCAGCGGCTTCGTGAACATCATGGGCGGTTGCTGCGGCAACACGCCTGCGCACATCGCCGCCATTGCGAAGGCCGTGGAAGGTCTCGCACCGCGTGAATTGCCCGCCGATCCGCACACGATGCGCCTCAGCGGCTCACAGCCGTATGTGCTCAGCCCCGGCTCGAATTACCTCATGATCGGCGAGCGCACGAACGTCGCCGGCTCGCCGAAATTCGCGAAGCTCATCAAGGAAAACAAACTCGAAGAAGCCGTCGCCATCGCGCGTCAGCAGGTCGAGAGCGGTGCGAATGTCATCGACGTGTGCATGGACGAAGGCCTCATCGACGGCGTGCCGATGATGACGAAGTTTTTGATCCTCCTGCAAACCGAGCCGGAGGTGAACAAGGTGCCCATCATGGTCGATTCCTCGAAGTGGGAGATCATCGAGGCCGGCCTGAAGTGCCTGCAAGGCAAGGGCATCGTGAACTCCATCTCGCTGAAGGAAGGCGAGGCGAAGTTCAAAGAATGCGCCACCAAGATCAAACAATACGGCGCCGCCACGGTGGTGATGGCTTTCGACGAGCAGGGCCAGGCCGCGACTTACGAAGACAAGATCCGCATCTGCGAGCGAGCGTATCGCATCCTCGTTGATGAGGTCGGCTTCCCGCCTGAGGACATCATTTTCGATCCGAACATCCTCACCGTCGCCACCGGCATCGAGGAGCACAACAACTACGCCGTCGATTTCATCAACGCGACGCGTTGGATCAAAGAAAACCTCCCGCACGCGAAGGTCAGCGGCGGCGTGAGCAACATCAGCTTCAGCTTCCGCGGCAACAACAAGGTGCGCGAGGCCATGCACAGCGTGTTCCTTTATCACGCCATCAAAGCGGGCATGGACATGGGCATCGTGAACGCCGGCATGCTCGAAGTGTATGAGGAAATCCCGCCGGAGATGCTCGTGAAGGTCGAGGACGTGATCTTGAATCGTCGTCCCGATGCCACCGAGATCCTCGTCGATTACGCCGAGCAGTTCAAAGGCCAGGCCGGAGCCGCGAAGAAGACGGAAGTCGATCTCAGCTGGCGCAATGAGAGCGTCGAGAAGCGTCTCGAGCACGCTTTGCTCAAAGGCATCACCGATTTCATCAACGAAGACACCGCCGAGGCGCTCGCGAAGCTCGGCAAGCCTCTCAGCGTCATCGAAGGCCCGCTCATGGACGGCATGAGCGTCGTCGGCGACCTCTTCGGCGCGGGCAAAATGTTCCTGCCGCAGGTCGTGAAGAGCGCCCGCGTGATGAAGCAGAGTGTCGCTTACTTGCAGCCCTACATGGAGCAGGAAAAGCTCGCCAACCCGGCGCAGCGCAGCGCCGGCAAGATCGTGCTCGCCACCGTGAAGGGCGATGTGCATGACATCGGCAAAAACATCGTCGGCATCGTTTTGGCCTGCAATGGCTTCGAAGTCACCGACATGGGCGTCATGGTGCCCTGCCAGAAGATTCTCGACAAAGCCATCGAAGTCGGCGCCGACGTGATCGGCCTCAGCGGCCTCATCACGCCGTCGCTCGATGAAATGGTGCACGTGGCCTCCGAGATGGAGCGCCTCGGCTTCAAGCAGCCTCTTCTCATCGGCGGTGCCACCACCAGCCCGGCGCACACGGCCATCAAGATCGCGCCAAAATACAGCGGCCCCATCGTGCATGTGCTCGATGCCTCCCGCAGCGTGCCCGTGACCACCTCGCTCATCAGCGAAGACCAGCGCGAAGGCTTTGTGAAGGCCAACGAAGAGCGTCACGCGAAGCTCCGCGAGGAATACGGCAAGAAGAAGGACCGCCAGCTCCTCAGCCTCGCCGAATCGCGTGAGAAGGGCCAAAAGTTCGACTGGAGCACGCAGGACATCGCCACGCCGAGCTTCACCGGCACGAAGACTTACGAAGGCCCCGAGATGATCGCCACGCTGCGCGAGTTCATCGACTGGTCACCCTTCTTCCACTCCTGGGAGCTCCGCGGACGCTGGATCGCCGCCGACAAGCGTTTCTCCTCCGCGCATGAAGATGCCGAAATGAAGGTCAAAGCCGAGGCCGAGGCCCTCAAGCTCTACAACGACGCCCAGGCCCTGCTCGACCGCATCATCGCCGAGAAGCGATTCCAAGCTCGCGGCGTCTTCGGCTTCTTCCCGGCGAACAGCGTCGGCGATGACATCGAGGTTTACGAAAACGGAAAGCTCAAAACGACCTTCCACACGCTGCGTCAGCAGGTCATCAAGAAAGACACCGCCAACTACGCCCTCAGCGACTACATCGCGCCGAAGGACAGCGGCCGCACCGATCATATCGGCGGCTTCTGCGTCGGCATTCACGGCGCAGATGAGTTCGCGAAGGAGTTCGATGCCGCGCACGATCCTTATCACGGCATCTTGACCAAAGCCGTCGCTGACCGACTCGCCGAGGCCTTTGCCGAATACCTGCATCAACAAGCCCGCTTCGCCTGGGGCTACGAAAAGCCCGGCGACCTCTCGCTTGAGGAAACCGTGAAGGAAAAATATCGCGGCATCCGTCCTGCGCCTGGTTATCCCGCGCAGCCTGATCACACCGAGAAGCCCATCCTCTTCGCGTTGCTCGACGCCACCGCCAAAACCGGCGTCGAACTCACCGAAAGCATGGCCATGCACCCCGGCAGCGCCGTCAGCGGCCTCTACTTCAGCCACCCCGAATCCCACTACTTCGGCATCAGCGTCCTCGGCAAAGACCAGGTCGAAGACTACGCGCAACGCAAAGGCATGACCCTCGCCGAAGCGGAGAAATGGCTCGGGCCTTGGTTGGGGTATTGAATCACCGCGCGTTTCGCGCGGCAGCCTCACGCAGTTTGTCCTTCTTGCTCTTCCGGTGGCCTTTGATGCCACCGGTGCCGGGAGAAGGCGGCGGCGTGTCCTGCGGCTCAAAACCCGCGATGTGCTCGCGCGTGAGACGCAGATGATGACGCTTCTCGATCACGCAGAAATGTGCGTGTGACTCCGCCGTG
>JBKCXA010000924.1:0-4261 GCA_046316935.1 Prosthecobacter sp. | reverse complement strand
GGCCGCGGAAGCGCTCAAAACGGCTCCGACGATGGATTCGCTGGCATTGCTGGCGACGGATCGCGGGCATCGCGAGGCGGTGAAAGACCTGCTGCCAGAACTTTGGGCGAAGACTGTGGATGTAGGCGCACTTGCCAAAGTGCGGAAGGATGATGCTGCAAACACGCCAGATCCCCGCAGTCTGGCGACTGCGCCTACAGACGTGCTGCGGCTCGTCGCGAAGCTGCAACCGAAGGGCGGCGAGCAGTTTTTGCTCGAAGGCTGGGACCAGCGCACGCCAGCGTTGCGCACGCAGATCCTCGAAACGCTGCTCTCGAATGACGATTGGGCTCTGGCGCTGCTGAAACGGCCGGAGGCGAAGGCTTGTGATGCGGCGACGCGGGCGCGGCTGATGAAGCATCCGAAGAAAAACATCGCCAAGCTCGCGGAGAAGGTCTTCGCGGATGCCACGAGCGCCTCACGCGCCGCAGTGGTGGAGAAGTTCAAACCGGCGCTGAAGCTCCAGGGCGATGCGGCACGCGGGAAGACCGTGTTCGCGAGTGTGTGCATCAGTTGCCACAAACTCGACGGCGTGGGCCTCGAGCTCGGCCCGGACCTGCGCAGCGTGGCCCAGCACGATGCCGAAAAGCTCCTCAACTCCATTTTGGACCCGAGTGCGATCATCGAGCCCGGTTTCATGGCCTACCACTGCACCCTGAAAAGTGGCGAGCAACTCTACGGCGTGATCGCGACGGAGACGAGCGCGAGCTTGACGCTGAAGATGGCCGGAAACATCACCAAATCCGTGCTGCGCAGCGATGTGGCGTCTTTGAAGAGCACCGGCATCTCCCTGATGCCCGAAGGCCTCGAAGCGGCCATGACGCCGCAGGCGCTGGCGGATTTGATCGCGTATTTGAAGCTGGCGCGTTGACATCCCGATTCGTGGAGGATTCGTGATGCAATCACAGTCCTCTGCCCGTTTGTTTAGGTCCCCTGCCCCAGCTTTCCCGCCCATGCTCACCTTTGACGCTCATCTCGATCTCTCCCTCAACGCCCTCGGCGGTTTCAACCGCGACCTGCGCCTGCCGGTGCATGAGATCCGCCGCCGGGAGGCTGGCATGACGGGCAAGGGACGCGCCTGCGGCACCACGGCCTTCCCGGAGATGCGCCAGGGCAAGGTGGGCATCTGCGTGGCCACCCAGCTCGCCGGCTGCATGCCTGGCGTATCACCCATCGCGAACTGGATGTCCCCCGAGCAGGCCTGGGCGGAGACGCAGGGACAGCTTGCCTGGTATCGCGCCATGGAGGAGGCGGGCCAGATGTCGCAAATCACGAATCTCCGCGAGCTGAATGAAGCCGTGGCCCTGTGGACCGATGACAGCATCCCGGACGAGACGAAGCCGATCTGCTACATCCTCAGCCTCGAAGGCGCGGACAGCATCCGCAGCGTCGGCCACTTGGAGGACGCGTATGCGCAGGGGCTCCGCGCCCTCGGCCCCGCGCACTACGGCGTGTGCCGTTATGCGCACGGGCATGACCAGACGGGTGGGCTCCGCCCCGGTGGCAAGGAATTGATCCAGGAGATGGACCGCCTCGGCATCATCCTGGATGTCACGCACCTCAGCGATGCCTGCTTCTGGGAGGCGCTCGACATCTACCACGGCCCCGTGTGGGCCTCCCACAGCAACTGCCGCGCCCTCGTGCCAGATCCGCGGCAGTTCGGCGATGATCAAATCAAGGCGCTCATCGAGCGTGGTGCTGTGATCGGCGCGGCGCTGGATGCCTGGATGATGATTCCCGGCTGGATTCGCGGCAAAACGACGCCGCAGGAGACCGGCCTGAAGCTCGAGGTCATCTGCGATCACATCGACCACGTCTGCCAGTTGGCTGGAAACGCTCTTCACAGTGGCATCGGCACCGATCTCGATGGCGGTTACGGCACCGAGCAAACACCCGAGGACCTCGACACCATCGCCGACCTCGCCCGCATCCCTGCGATGCTGGAAAAACGCGGCTACAAGCCCGAGGACATCGCCAACATCATGCACGGGAACTACCTGCGCCTGCTGCGGGAGGCCTGGGCGGAGTAAGACTCCACCTCAACCAAGCCCCACCGCATCCCGCACCCGGGCAAGCGTCTTGCGGGCGACCGCACGAGCTTTCTCAGCCCCTTCCGCCAGCACGCGATCGACGTAGGCGGGATCGGCGGTGATGGCGGCGCGTTTTTCGCGGAAGGGGGCGAAGTAATCGCTCGTGGCCTGGAGCAGGCGCTTTTTGAAATCGCCGTAGCCCACGCCGCCATTGAGGTGATCCTGCACCATCTGATCGTAGTCAGCGGGTGAGGCGACCAGTTTATACAAAGCGAGGATGGAAGAGCCTTCGACCGCCTTGGGAGCCTCGACCGGTGTGGAATCGGTCTTGATGCCCATGATCTTCTTCTTGAGCGCGGCAGGCTCCTCGAAGAGCTGGATGGTATTGTTGTAGCTCTTGCTCATCTTCTGCCCGTCGAGGCCGGGGACGACGGCGGTGTCCTCGCGGATACGGGGTGTGGGCAGTTTCATCAGGCCCTCGCCAAAAGTCTCGTTCATCTTGATGGCGATGTCGCGCGTGACCTCGACATGCTGTTTTTGATCCCGGCCGACCGGGACGACATCGGCTTCGTAGATGAGGATGTCCGCCGCCATGAGCACGGGGTAGGCAAAGAGGCCGTGGGAGGGCTTGATGCCATTGGCGATCTTGTCCTTGTAGCTGTGGCAGCGCTCCAGCAGGCCCATCGGTGTGACGGTGGAGAGGATCCAGGACAGCTCGCAGTGCTCCGGCACATCGCTCTGGCGGAAAAACACGCACTTCGCCGGGTCGAGACCGCAGGCGAGGAAGTCGATGGCGAGATCCCGCACATGCGAGCGGAGCAGCTTGCCATCGTGGATGGAGGTCAGGGAATGGTAGTCCGCGATGAAGTAATACGCCTCACCTTCCTCCTGGAGGTGCAGGGCGGCCTGCATCATGCCGAAGTAATTGCCGATGTGGAGTCTGCCGCTGGGTTGGAGGCCGGAGAGGATGCGCATGGTGGTCGGGAAGAGAAACGTGTGCCGTGAAGTGGCTGAGATAGGTCAAGAGGTCAGCGGGTCAAGAAGTCAAGCCATGGGCCGCAAAAGAAGCGGACGCCCGTTTCGGGGCGTCCGCATGGGAAAGAGGCTGCGCTGGCCGAATCAGTTGATCGGCTTGATGAAGAGGTCCTTGTAATAGACGACGCTCTTCGGGTCGTGGGCCTGGATGGCCATGGTGCCTTCGGTGAGCTTGCGGCCGGGCATGTTTTTCAGGGCGGTGGCGGGGTCCCAGCCTTCGGGCTCGGTCCAGTCGGTGGTGACTTTGCCATTGATGGAGATGGTGATGTGCTTGCCTTCGACCTTGATGCTGTAGTCGAACCACTCGCCATCGGCCACGGGGGCGGTGTTGAGCACGTCCTTCACGGCGTAGAGGCCGCCGGTCTTCTTCGGGTCCTTGTGCGCGGTGCTGTTCACCTGGCACTCGTAGCCCTTGTCCGGCCAGCCCTTGTCCTGGTAGGCGGTGTGGATGTAAAGGCCGGAGTTGCTGCCTTCCATATGCTTCACCTTGGCCTTGAACTCAAAGCTGGTGAACTTCGCTTCACCAGTGGGGCCGGTGTAAAAGAGATGCGCACGGCCATTGCTGACCTTGATGGTGCCATCTTCGACGGCAAAGCTGCCGGGGGTTTCTTCGTTCGACTTCCAACCGGTGAAGTCCTTGCCGTTGAACATGGAGATCCAGCCGTCGTTGTCAGCGGCGGAGGAGACGAGGGTGAGGGCCGCGAAGGCGGCGAGGGTGAGTTGCTTGAGCATGGTGAGAGGCCGCTTTTAACGCGAGGCCGCGGGCGTGTCTAGGCGGTGTTTGGGGCTTGGTGGCTGGGAAAACGCATCGTTCCAGCTGCTGCGTCGCGTGAGGCAATCCCCGCATTTTGTGGGCAGGAGCTTCGAGGCAAGAGTGCTTCGGGCTGAGGCGAGGATTTCAAACCCGTCTTGTCCGTGCACAGGTCAGTCGTGCTCATGGAGAATTCCAACAGGCGTTTTGCCCGCGTATTGGAGCAGGAATCGACAAAAATATTGCTTCGCGCTACTACAGCAGGGTAAACCACACCGTGAGAACAAAATCCCGTCGCGAAGCAAAATTCTTGTCGGAGATAAAACTGCTGAAAAAACCAACGCTTCTGTCGATAAAACACCTGTTCGGCAAAAAATGAACTGCTCCATTCTTGGCATTTGCGTCC
>JBKCXA010000923.1:0-4688 GCA_046316935.1 Prosthecobacter sp. | reverse complement strand
CGGATAACGTTTCTAACCGGTCGCACCGGCTCCCAACCTATGAAACTCAGTGTCCTCTCCCTCTGCACCGCGATTGTTTTGAGTTCCACGGCCACCCAGGCCGCATCGACCGTCATGAACATGACCTTCGCCGCCGGAGGGGCCAATATCAATGAGACAACCGGCTGGAACGGGACGACCGCACCCGGTGGGTTTCTGGCCTCGGGGCTCAGTGTGGTCAGTGGAATGCAAATCTTGGGAACCGGATATAGCAATGGTTCCATTGGAGACATGTTCCATGTGGATGGTTGGAACACGACGACAAGCACCACAGGCTATGTGGGCTTCACCATCGGCAACGGCGGCAATCCGCTGGTCAACTTCAGTCTCAGTGGCGAGACGTTTTCCACCAGGATGCATTACCACTACCTGAACCCCGCCAATCAGGACAAGATTTTCAACGCGGTCGAACTCTTGGTGAACGGGAATTCCGCAGGATCCCAGGCCTTCAATTACCTTCTGGGTCCACAAACCCTGAACTGGACGATGCCGTCAGGTCTTGATGCGTTGACCAGCGCCAGCTTCGAGCTTCGCTTTACCGGCGGAACAAGCCCCAGCAACGGAAGTAGCGGCCCTGAGTGGTCGCTGCTAGACAATGCCTTCGTTTCCTTCAACGGAACCGTCGTCCCGGAGCCATCACGTGCGCTGCTGTGCCTGGCGGGTTTTATGTGCCTGGCCCTCCGCCGCCGGAAGTAAACAGGTTTACGTGCGAGGCGCGACCAGCGGTTCCTCTCTCCTCCCGGTAGCGCTGCCGGGATCATCATCAGCAATAACTGGCGGGAACAGGAGTTTTACCAGCATGACCAGTACCGTCTCCGTGACATCAGCAGGAGATCTGGTGGCCGAGATCTCGAGGAGCAGGACGTTTCGAGACTACCACGCCGCCTTCACGGAGCTCAGCGGACTCGTTCTTGAATTGAGCTGTCCGGATGAGCCGATGCCGAGGCCTAGAGCCAGTGGGAACAGCTTCTGCGAGTTCACGTCCACCTTTAGCAAGGCCTGCGAGGAGTGCCTGCGGCTCCAGCATGGCCTGGACCGGCAATCCACCAAGGAGCCGCATACAACGCAATGCTATGCCGGTCTGTATGAGACATCCATTCCGGTGCATGCTGGCCAGAGATTGGTGGCCTACCTGCACATCAGCCATGTGCGGCTCCACCGCCCGGATCAGGAAGGGTTCAACCGGGTGGCTCGCACGCTGCTCAAGTGGAAGATCAAGGCCGACCTGTCCCAAGTGGAGCGGCTTTGGAGGGAGACGCTGGTCGTCACCCCTCGCACCTACCAACTCCACATCCGGCTGCTGACTGTTTTTGCCGACCATCTCGGCATTCTCGCGGAAAGACTCGACGCCGCCTCCGTCCGCGAATCCGGCACGCCTGTCGAAAGGGCGATGCATTACGTCAGGGAGCATCTGGGGAAGAATCTGGCGCTGGCGCAGGTAGCCACGGCCATGAATCTCAGCGCCCACTACTTTTCACGGAAATTTGCCGAGCAGGCCGGCATGGGGTTCACGGAATTCGTCAACCGGGCACGGATTGAAAAAGCGCGCAGCCTGCTAAAAAACCCGGGAGTTCGTGTCAGCGAGGCTGCTTTCGATAGTGGATTCAAGTCCCTTTCCCAGTTCAACCGCATCTTTCTGCGGGTGACGGGAAAAACTCCCAGGCAGTATCAGTCCGGGACGGCTTGCGATGTTCGACACACGCTGCCGGAGCCCGTGCCGGCCATCTGATCCACCTGATTGGAAGCTAGCAGGGCGCAATCGTCGTAGCGTCAGATGCGTCTTGGCATCAGGGGCCATCGTTACTTGGAAACTGCGGTCTTACGCCCCTTCCGGCGGCACGAAGTAGATGCCGTGTTCGGCGCTGATTTCGATGATGCGCGGCATGTCTGGGCCGCCGGGTTGGTTGAAGGCCTCCGCGATGCGTTCAAAGAAGACTTCAAAGCCTGCGGGAGCGGCGTGGACGATCATGCGGGCCGGTGTGTCGCCGCAGTTGCGGTAGGTGTGACGGGAATTTTTCGGCAGATAGGCCGCGGTGCCTGCCGGGACTTCCTTCCACACGCCATCGGTCCAGAATTCGACGCGGCCTTCGAGGATGAGAAACCACTCGTCTTCCTTTGTGTGCCAGTGCGGAGGCGGTCCGCCACCGGGAGGCGTCACCACCTGCACCATCGTGAAGGCACCGCCAGTCTGCTCGCCGCTGAGCAGCACCGTGACCTCGTCACCGAGGGCGGAGAGGACCTTGCCCGTGCCGGGCAGCGTGAGGGAGGGCAGGGGAAAAGCTGGCGCGTTCATGGTGGCCGCCTTTACGCGAAAGAGCGTCGCTGGCAAGCCGGGCATCCGCGCTCCATGCCCGGCCTCGACTTTCGTGAAATCAACATCCTCCGCGACCGCGAACCCGGCGAAATCATGCGCCTCCTCGCCAGCGGCCTCGAAGGCTCCTCCCGCGTCAAACGCGTCGAATCCATCCTCGGCCACCTCAAAGCCGTCGATCAAGCTCTCGCCTCCGCCCAGCCCGGCGATCTCGTCATGATCCAGGCCGATACTGCCGAGGAAACGGTCGCGCATTTGAAGGACAAGCACGGGGCTGCTTAAACCCGGGACCCTCGCATCGACTTAGGTCGGTGGGTGAAGACTCGCGGCAGCGTCCTGGAGTGCTCCAGTCCTCTGGAGCTTTTCGCGGGCCTGAGGACGCTCGAAAGCGCCGGAGGACCGGCGCACTCCAAAACGCTGTCGCGTTCTCGTGTGCCCGGCGGCACTGTTATGGCCAAAGGACACGCCCGGCTCCTCTCCCCGAGCGAGAAGGCAACACGGCATTCCCGAGTCACTCCGGTTGAACCCTCCAGCACGGCTTCCCGCCCGACTCGGCGCAGGGTTTGGAATATTCACACATGGAGTTTACCCTCCTATGTTGGAGTAAACCCGCATTCTTGTTGCCTGATTCCAACATAGGAGGGTAAAACCACCCACATGAGCGGCACAGAGCGTACTTTTCCCACCAATCTGTCGGATATAAAGGTGCTGACAAACCTCACGATCTGTGAGTGATCCTCAAGTTAGGCGATTCCTCGCATCTCCTCCAATGAAGAGCTACTTCGGCGACGAGTATCCGGCGGCTGTCACCTTCGATGGTGTCAGGATGCCGCTCGTCACCGAACGGCGCTGGACTCGCAGCTACGCCGCCAAGGACCGCAAGATGTGGTATAAGGTCTCCCGGTTCATGGACGGCTCCGCTGCAATCACTTTTCAGGAGTTCGCGCGCGAGTGGCCCAAATGGAGCGAGCGAGAGCGTCAGGATTTTTGCGGCGCGTGTTCGTGGCTTCACCAGCAGGCCGACTATCCCGACATTCTCCGCTACATCATGCAGCATGGCGGCCCCGATGATTGGTCAGCCATCGCCAATTCAGTCGGCACACGCCTTCCGCGTGACGAGGCGTTCGACCTTCTTACCCGTGTGCTCCGCGCGACCGACCCCGGCCGCGGCAGCAACATCTCTCAGGGCATCTCGCTGACCAAGCATCCCGAGGCTGAGAGTGTTTTGCGTGCGCACCTTTTCTCGCTCTGGTCTCACCCATCGCTGTGGCAGGACGACGACTTCACCAACTGGCTCGCATTCGAGGCGACGACCTGCATCGCCCACCTTATCGAGCTTGGTGCCTCGCCAGCAGACTTTGCCGAGCAGGTGCGCGAGCTTTCCAAGCACGCTTGCAGTGGCAACCGTGACTCATGCCGCAATTTCCTTCAGAAGCATTACTCGTGGCTCGAATGACTCTACTCCAACACCCGGAAACGCCTACCATGCGCTGCAGCGAACGGCGGAGCTTGGGGTCGTTAAGCCTCTGGACACGCCTGACACGCTCAAGCGTGAACAACGTATTCCAACTCACTTCTCATCCAGTGCCCGGCGGATGCGGTATTTGATGGCGAGCTGGTGGGCGGGGGTGTTGGCGAAGTTGAGGGCTTTGATGCTTTCGATTTGAAGGAGGGCGCTGCTCTGCGTGGCGTGGTAGAAGCTGCCGCTGTGGGCGAGGCTGAGCAGGCGGTTGATGTAATCGAGCTGGAGGTTCTGCCGCATGGCGCTGACGGGCTTAGCGGGATCATCGCCGGTGCAGATGGCGGTGGTGAGGGCGGTGAGGACTTCATCGACGCTGACCTCGTTGCCATAGAGCGAGCTGTCCTGCAGGCGCTGGAGCGTGGCAGGATGCAGGATGTGGGCGAGCAGACCGGTCTGGATGCGGAAGGCGATGTCGTGGAGCTTCGGGTCCTCGGTGCCGTCCCCATGGTCAAAGCCGCGGCGCTGCTGCTGGAGGTGCGCGTAGAGCTCGGCGGGGGCGGCGAAGGCATCGGGAGCAAAGGCATGCTTCGCGAGCACGGCGAGGGCACGGCGTTGTTTTTCGGCCTCGACGGGCTTGAAGGGTTTCACGCCCTCCGCCTGCCCCTGCACGGCACGTTCGACATAGACACCGCCGACATAGCGCGAGATGGCGGTGAGGGCATTCCCGACCTCCTTCGTGATCGACATGTAGCCCTGCGCGACCTCCTGCCAGCTCTTGCCGGGCTTTTGCTTCACGAGATTCCAGCGGTGAATGACGTCGCGGAAGGGTGCGGCATCGAGGCTGGTCATGTCGGTGATCTGATGGGTGAAGTAACC
>JBKCXA010000922.1:0-3632 GCA_046316935.1 Prosthecobacter sp. | reverse complement strand
TGCGGCTAAAGAGAACGTCCAGAAGGCTCGATTTTGCCGCAGAGGTGCAAAGATGCAGAGAGGGCAGAGTTGGGTTGGCTTGCATGGTTGGGTTGGGAAAAGAGGCTTCAGCGGTAAATCACGACCAAAAACACCACGGCGGCACCTTTGCCGGTGTTCACGATGGCGTGGGGGACATCGGCGCGGTAGGTGCCGCTGTCGGCTTTGGAAAGTTCGTCGCGGTCTTCGCCGGACTCGATGCGGACGCTGCCTTCTTCGACGGTCAAAAACTCCCGCGTGCCCTCATAGTGCGGCTGGCTGCGCAAGGCACCGCCGGGCTTCAGCGTGAGCTCGTAGAATTCGACATCCTTCTCCAGAGTCAGCGGCGAGAGGGTGCGGATCTCGCACTGCTTGTCGCTGCGATACACCTGGGCGCGGTCGCTGGCGCGGATGACCTGGATTTTCGATGCGCTGGCCTCCGCGCTCTCAATGAGCTCCTGCAAGGTGAGCCCAAAAGCCCGCGCGATGCGGAAGGTGACGGTCAGCGTGGGATTTGCCTTCTCACGCTCAATCTCGCTGAGCATGCTGCGGCTCACGCCGCTGGTATTGGCCAGTTCCTCCAGCGACCAGCCGCGATCCGCGCGGAGTTTCTTCACGCGTTTGCCGAGGTTCTCATTGATGGCCTCGGGGCTGGATTCGGGGATGCTGGCAGACTTTTTGGCAGGCATGGGTCGTCAGTATAACGGACGCGCATCTTGTAAATTAGAAACTTTTTGTTGCCAGTTTACCGGAACTGCATCCAAAATGCCGCACAACCATGAAAGCACTCGTCAAAGCCAAAGCGGAGCGCGGATTGTGGCTCCAGGATGTCCCGGAGCCGCAGGTCGGCATCAATGATGTCCTCATCAAAGTCCGCAAAACCGGCATCTGCGGCACGGACCTGCACATCTACAAATGGGACGCCTGGGCGCAGAAGACGATTCCCGTCCCGATGGTCGTCGGGCACGAATTTGTCGGTGAAGTTGTCGCCGTCGGCAGCAACGTGAACGACTTTCACCCCGGCGAAATCGTCAGTGCCGAGGGGCACGTCGTCTGCGGACGCTGCCGCAACTGCCTCGCGGGTCGTCGTCACCTTTGCAAAGACACCGTCGGCATCGGCGTGAACCGCACCGGGGCCTTCGCCGAATACATCAGCGTGCCGATGACGAATGTCTGGCATCACCGCGAAGGCGTGGATGAGGAGGTGGCGAGCATTTTCGATCCGTTCGGCAATGCCGTTCACACCGCGCTGGCCTTTGAATGCATGGGCGAGGACGTGCTCATCACTGGCGCAGGTCCCATCGGCATCATGGCCATCCCCGTGGTGAAGCACGCGGGCGCACGCCACGTCGTGATCACCGATGTGAATGAGTATCGGCTCGATCTCGCGCGAAAAATGGGCGCGACGGTCGCTTTGAATGTCAAAACCGGCAGCATCGCCGACGTTCAAAAGCAACTCGGCATGAAGGAAGGCTTCGACGTGGGCCTGGAGATGAGCGGCAACGCCACCGCCTTCCATGACATGATCGACAACATGTGCCACGGCGGCAAAATCGCCATGCTCGGCATCCCCAGCGAACAAATCGCCATCGACTGGAACAAGGTCATCTTCAACATGCTCACCATCCACGGCATCTACGGCCGCGAGATGTATGAGACCTGGTATCAGATGAGCGTCATGCTCGAAAACGGCGTGAACATCGCGCCCATCATCACCCACCGCTTCCACTACACCGACTTCGAACAAGGCTTCGCCGCCATGGAAAGCGGCAACTGCGGCAAGGTCGTGCTCGACTGGACTGCCAGATTCCCACACACTCGATTTCCAACCCTGACGCACATCAGCCTGGCCCTGCTTCTATCCCTTCTGCTCGTCGCCCAGACCATTGAGGCCGTTAAAATCGGCTCCGAGCACGACGTTGATCAAGTCGTGCTCGCTCAAACGGCGCAGGACGGGAAACTCACCTTGCTCCCCAGTCACAGCTTCTTTTCCGGCGCGACAGGCGCGAAGCTCGGTGGTGAATCGCCCGCTCAGGACGAACTCAACGGCGACAAGCAGTGGAAGTCCATCGACGGTCTGAAATCAGCGGATCAGCGCATTGTCTTCCCGCTGTGGCTGCGCGCGGATGGCAGCGTGTCAGGCAAGATCAACGGCAGCGGTCGTTTCAATGTGGAGCTCGGCGAGGCAAAGGCGACGGCGGCGGGTGGCTTTGAGATCAAAAACGCCAAAGCAGGCCGTGTGGACCTCGTTTTGTCACCGACAGGGGCGGGCTCGATCGAGAGCATTGAATTGAGCGGCGCAGGCATGGCAGGTGCCCAATTGCTCCGCGCACGCTGGCGTCCGGCGGCGATTCACAGCGGATTCAAAAGCTCCACGCTGGGCGCGGCGCAGAGCCGCCTCTGGATCATGGAGGTGCGGCCGATCTTTGGCGAAAAAGATTTCTACTCACCCATCACGACGCCGTTTGGCTACTTCGGCTCCACGTTCAATGCGGACCACACCTCCGGCGGCATCAATTTCTCCATGTGGTCGTTTCAGCGTGGCGCAGCCGAGCCGCCGATCGCGCAGCTCTCGCACCTGCTCGCCATCGGACATCCACAGGCGACCTTCGGCCACTTTGATCACGAGGGCACCGGCGTAAAGTTGCGCGACTGGAATCCCTACGAAGGCCAGAAGATCGCCTCCACCGTGCTCGCGCTGCGCATTGAGCCAGGCAAGCCCTACGACACCTACACCGGCTGGTTTCTCGATCAGCAGACGCGCCAGTGGCGGCTCTATGCCAGCGGCAGCAAGTGGTCGGAGAAACGCCGCGTGGAAAGCCTGCTGCCGGGTTGCGTTGTCGAAGTGCCCGGCCCGCCGCACATCGAGCGCACCGGGCACATCATGCGCGCGGCCGACTTCCGCGGCTGGTGCCAGGATGATAAAGGCAAATGGCATCAGCTCGACGTCATGAACGGCAGCAAGGCGGACGCGAACCGCGAGCAGACGAACTGCCTGTGGTCGCTCAGCAATGACGGCTGGTTCCGCATGGCCATGGGCGGCATGATTCATTACCGCTATCCGAAAGGTGTCGATGTCACCGCGCCCGCCATTAAGTCGATGCCCGACTACATGAGCGAGGCCGCGCTGAAACAGCTTGTCCTGCCAACCTCGATCGCCGTGAAGCGCATCGTGCGTCAAGGCAGCAAAGTGCATGTGGAGCTCGATCTGCAAACCACCGCGAAGACTCGCAGCAAGGCGAAGGTCTTCGTCGGACCCGAGGACGCGCTCACCTTCGATCACCGTTGGGCAAAATCACAGGACCTCGGTGAACTCGCGCCTGGCATCCAGCGCATCGCGTTCGATGGCGCTCCTGCGTCCGGCTTCTGCCGCATCCTGGTCACGAATGAGACCGGGATCACCTTCACTCCTGAATCCACTCCTTGGAAATGAAAGCTTCTTTCGCCCCACTCGCCCTCTTTTGCCTCGTCTCGCTCGCTCACGCTGAAATCAGCGTTCCCGCCTTCACCGCCTACTGCGATCCCGATTTCCGCGGAGTCGTGTTTTCGTAGGAAAAAGGCCTCCGCGGCTGGAAGGACGCTAAGGAGCACATCTCGTGGTTCGGCGAGATCAC
>JBKCXA010000921.1:0-3448 GCA_046316935.1 Prosthecobacter sp. | reverse complement strand
CTACAAACCCGGCCGCCAGGGCAGCGACGTGGAAATCCTAGGCGTGAAGGAAGTCTGTGAGCGCTGGGGCATCGAGCGCCCTGCACAGGTCATCGATATCCTCGGGCTCATGGGTGATGCCGTGGACAACATCCCCGGCGTGAAAGGCTTCGGCGAAAAAACGGCCACCGCGCTCATCCAGCAGTTCGGTAGCGTCGAAAACCTGCTCGCGAACGTCGATCAGCTCAAAGGCAAGCAGAAGGAAAAACTCGAAGCCAGCCGCGACGACGCGATCCTGTCCAAAAAGCTCGCCACCATCTTCACCGACATGCCGTTTGAGGCAGAGCTTGCCGATCTCGTCGTCAAACCGCATGACGACGAGGCGCTGAAGGCCTTCCTCACCGAGTTCGAGTTCAACGCCCTCGGCCGCCGCCTCTTCGGCGATGACTTCAAAGCAGGTCGCGGTCGCAAAACAGATCAGGCCGTGAAACAGGCTGCCAGCCTGTCACCTGACGCTCCATCCGCGCAAGACGACCTGTTTTCACCATCGGTCTCCGCAAAACTCACCACCATCGCCGACACGCCACACGTTTATCACCTCGTCCAAAGCGCCGAGGAACGCCAAAAGCTGCTCCAACTGCTCGCCGAGCAAAAGAGTTACTGCTTCGACCTCGAAACGACCGGACTCGATCCACGCGACACGCAGATCGTCGGCATCGCGTTTTCATGGAAAGCGCATGAAGGCTGGTTCGTGCACTTCCCTCGCGAAAAAGCCGCGGCGAAGGCCGTGCTCGAAGAATTCCGCGACATGCTCACCCGCGAGGGCATCGAAAAAATCGGCCACAACCTCAAATTCGACCTCAGCGTGCTGCTTGCGCATGGCATCGAGGTCCGCGGACCGTTCTTCGATACCATGCTGGCGCACTCCTTGATCGACCCCGATCAGCGTCATGGGATGGATTATCTCTCGGAAACGTATCTCCGCTACACGCCCGTGCCGATCACCAGCCTCATCGGCACCGAGAAGGACGATCTCTTCAGCCAGGCTACCATGGCCGATGTCGCGGCGCAGGACGCTCGGAAGGTCGCCGACTACGCCGCGGAGGACGCGGATGTGACCTGGCAGCTCGCCGCGAAGATGCGGCCTGAGTTGAAGGAGCAAGTTTACGTCTTCGAGTCCATCGAATCGCCACTGCTGCCGGTGCTCACCAAGATGGAGAACTTTGGCGTGAAGATCGACGTGCAGGCGCTGCGCGAATACGGCATCGAACTCGAAAAGAAGGCCCAGGAACTCCAAAAACGCATCCAGGAGAATGCGGGCGGGCCCTTCAACCTCAACAGCCCCAAGCAGCTCGGCGAGGTGCTCTTTGACCGCCTCAAGCTCATCGACAAGCCGAAGAAGACCGCCACCGGCCAGTATCAGACGAATGAGCAGGTCCTGCAGTCTCTCCTCGGCCTGCATCCCATCATTCAGGACATCCTCGACTACCGTGAGGTCACGAAACTCAACAGCACCTACGTCGAAGCACTGCCGCATGCGGTTTCCAAAGTCACCGGTCGCGTCCACACGACCTTCCACCAGCTCATGGCCGCCACCGGCCGCATGGCGAGCAGCAATCCGAATCTGCAAAACATCCCGATTCGCAGTGATCTCGGCCGCGAGATCCGCAAAGCCTTCGTCCCTGGCCACGATGGCTGGATCTTGATGAGCGCCGACTACTCGCAGATCGAGCTCCGCGTCATGGCCGCGCTCAGCGGCGATGAGGCCATGATCGAAGCTTTCGCGCAAGGCCACGACATTCACCAGGCCACCGCCGCCCGCGTGTATGGCGTCGAACTCGACGGCGTGCTGCCCGAGATGCGCCGCACGGCGAAGATGGTGAATTTTGGCATCATCTACGGCATCAGCGCCTTCGGCCTCAGCCAGCGGCTCGGCATTCCTCGCGCCGAGGCCGCCACGATCATCGAGAACTACTTTCAGCAGTTCCCCGGCATCAAACGCTTCATGGATCAAATCGTCGCCGACACCAAAAAGCACGGTTACACGGAGACGCTCACCAAACGCCGCCGCACGATCCGCGACATCACCAGCGCCAACGCCACCGTGCGCGGCCAGGCCGAGCGAGTCGCGATGAACACCCCCATCCAGGGCACCGCCGCCGACATGATCAAGCTCGCCATGATCCACGTCGATGCGGCTCTCACGAAAGCCGGCCTCCAGGCCCGCATGCTCCTCCAGGTGCATGACGAACTCCTCTTCGAAATGCCCGCCAGCGAGGCCGATCAGGCCCGTGCGATCATCGTCGATGCGATGAAAAACGCCCTCCAGCTCCCCCACGGCGTCCAGGCAGAAGTCGAGGCCGGCACCGGGACGAACTGGCTTCAGGCGCATTAACTCTCAAAACCGGCCTAAAGTATGAGCAATGCTCCTCCCCAGCAACTCGACTGCCCTAACTGCAAGGGCACTCAAATCAAATCCCATGGCAGGAGGTATGCGCTCTACCCTGCGGGATGCGTGAGCATACTTTCGTTGCCAGTCGCATGGGCGCATCGAGCTTCGACACCGATCGATTTCGAATGTCTCGCCTGTGGACACCGCTTCTCAAAACGAACCACCGCAGCCAAGATCGCCTACATCGCGCTTTGGGTTGCGGTCGGTATCCTCATTGCTTGGGTTGCGGTGGCTTTGATACCGGCAGGCTGAAGACTGGCCCTGCCACGAATCACACTTCGCACTTGTGCCTTCCCTGCCCTCCGATGTTGAATGCCGGATGTTCGACACGGAACGTTCCCTTTCCTCTCCGGCTCATCGCGGGCACTTGAAGACGCTTTACCGGGCCACGTTGCTCGATGATGTGATGCCCTTCTGGCTGCGGCATGGGATGGATGCGGAGCACGATGGCATCATCACCTCGCTGGACCGCGACGGCTCGATTTTGGACACGGACAAGAGCATCTGGTTCCAGGGGCGTGCGGCGTGGACCTTCGCGACGCTTTACAACACGGTGGAAAAGAAGCGCGAATGGCTCGCCGCGGCCGGTTCCTGCCTTTCCTTCCTCGAAACGCATGGCTACGCCACGAATGGAAAGCTCTTCTTCACCGTCACCCGCGAGGGAAAGCCTCTGCGCATGCGCCGCTACGTCTTCAGCGAGGCCTTCGCCTCCATCGCGCATGCCGCGTATGCCAAGGCCACGCACGATGAACGCTACGCGGACATGGCGAAGCGGGACTTCGCCACCTACCTGAAGCACAGCTTTGAGCCGGGGCTGATGCAGCCGAAGGTGGATTCCGAGACGCGGCCGATGATGGGCATCTGAGAACTCATGAGCGGCATCGCCACGGCGCAGGAACTGCGCGTGAACCTCGGCGATGTGAAGATCAGCGGCCACACCTGCTCGGAGTGGGCAGATCGCTTCATCCTCGAAATCGAGCGCCACTTCTTCAAACCGGACCTCGGCGCCCTGATGGA
>JBKCXA010000920.1:0-4460 GCA_046316935.1 Prosthecobacter sp. | reverse complement strand
CTGGCCTGGTCGGTGTTCTTGCAGTTGTTGCGCACGTTGCCCTCGACGTTGCTGTGCGCGTCCCAGCCTTCGTTGTAGATGTTGATGAAGCGCACGCCGCGCTCGACCATGCGCCGGGCGAGCAGGCAGGCGCGGGCAAAGGACGGCACCTTCGGATCGCAGCCATACATTTTGAGCGTGGCCTCATCTTCCTTCGTGAGGTCCATCAGCTCCGGCGCGGAGGTTTGCAGGCGATAGGCCATCTCGTAGTTCGCGATGCGCGTGGCCGTCTCGCCATCGCCGTCGAGCTTGAGGCGGCGATGGTTGAGCGAGTTGATGAGGTCGATGGTGTCCTTCTGCGTGCCGGGCGTGATGCCTTCGGGCGTGCTCACATTCAAAATGGGATCGCCCGTGTTGCGGAATCGCGTGCCGGAGTACACGCTCGGCAGGAAACCGCTGCTCCAGCACGCCGCGCCGCCGCTGATGCCGCTGCCAGTGCTCATCACGACAAAACTCGGCAGATCCCGCGTCTCCGCGCCGAGGCCATACGTCACCCACGAGCCCATGCTGGGCCGTCCCGGCTGCGAGAAGCCGGTGTTCATGAAAATCTGCGCCGGGGCGTGATTGAACTGCGTCGTGCGGCAGGACTTCACGATGGCGATGTCATCCACGATGCCCGCCAGATGCGGCAGCACTTCCGAAAGCTCCGCGCCGCACTGACCATGCTTCGCAAACTTGAATCGCGGCCCCAAAACCGCCGCGTCTGGTCGGATGAAGGCATAACGCTGCCCACCGATCACCGACGGCGGCAGTGGCTTGCCTTCATACTTCGTCAGCATCGGCTTGTGATCGAACATCTCGAGCTGCGACGGCGCACCGGCCATGAACATGTGAATCACGGCTTTTGCCTTCGGCTGAAAATGCGAGGCCGCAGCCACATTCGGGCTCTTCGCCGCTCCATAAGCCGACTCCGCCAGCAACGAAGCCAGCGCGATCTTGCCGGTGCCGACGGCGCAATCGTGGAAGAAGTGTCTGCGGGTGATGTTGGGGGTGTTCATGGTGTTGGGGAATTTAGTTCAGAGCAAAACGATCGATCACATGAGGCCACATGCAGTTGCGATCAGCGGCAAATGCCAAAGGGTCGGCTTTAGAGAGTTCCAGTGTGATTTGATGGGCCCAGGTATCCGAGTCCAAGCTTCCACGGTCCTCAATCACCCGAGCTATGAATTGCTCCATCAAGGCAACAGAAGAGTTCACAAAGACGTCGCCCTGGTCGTCGCGTCCCTGTATCCAAACTTCATCACTGCCACTCTTCACCAATATCGGGACATCGAAGTCTTCACCGATCACAAAGTCGGGTGAATCGGCCTCATAAGCTCCAAACTCAAGGGTCATACCCGGCACAAATTCGGGTAGCCCTCGTTCGAGCAAAAATACAGCTGTCTCACTGCTGATGGAAGCTTCCGAAATCAGGTCCTGCGACCATTTGAATCTGGGGAGGGAGTCAATCACGGTATTAGGGATGCGTAATCGCTTCGTCCAAATTCAGCACGGCACGGCAAACCGAAGTCCACAGCGCTTCGCCGTCGAGTTTTTGGTCGCGTTGCTTTTGAAGGAAGGTTTTGAGCAGGGACATTTCATCGGCGGCGGTGGGGCGGGTGAGGCAGCGGCGGAAGGTGTTGGTGAGTCGGGAGTCGTCGTCGGTGAATTCGGCGAGGACGGCTTTGGCCATGGCTTGGGCGGCTTCCATGAACATCTGGTCGTTGAGGAGCGTGAGGGCCTGCAGCGGGCTGTTCGAGACATCGCGACGCGCGAGGCAGGCCTCGCCGGTGGGGGCGTCGAAGGTGGTGGCCATGGCGAAGGGCGCGGTGCGCTTCGTGAAGGTGTAAAGACTGCGGCGGTAGCGGTCTTCGCCCTCGCTCGTTTTCCACTCGACCTTGCCATAGGTGCCCTCGGTGGTGACGCTGGCCGGTTGCGGCGGATAGACGCCGGGGCCGCCCATTTTGAGGGAGAGGACGCCCGCGGCTTTGAGCGCGGAGTCGCGGATGATCTCGGCATCGAGGCGGAAGCGGGGGGCGTGTGTGAGGAGGATGTTTTCGGGATCCGTCTGATTGGACGGATCGGAACGATGGCTGGCTTGTTTGTAGGTGGAACTCATCACGATGAGCTTGTGAAGCTTCTTCATGCTCCAGCCTTGTTTCATAAACTCCACGGCGAGCCAATCGAGCAGCTCGGGATGGCTGGGAGCCTCGCTTTGATAGCCAAAATCCTCCAACGACTTCACCAGGCCACGACCAAAGAAGGCCTGCCACTGACGGTTCACCGTCACGCGGGCGGTGAGCGGGTTTTCGGGAGCGAAAAGCCACTTCGCGAAGGTGAGTCGGTTCGCAGGCGCATCTTTCGGCAAGGAAGGCAGGAAGGCGGGCACGGCGGGGGGCACGGTTTCCTTCGGCTGGAGGTATTCGCCGCGATGGTAGCGGTTCGTGGGACGCGGATTGGAAGCGGGGCGTTCCTTCATCGCGAGGGTTGCCTGACCGCGAGGCATCTGGCGACGTGCGGCGAGCAAGGGCGCGGCGGCTTGCTTCATCTCCGGAGCGGTTTCGAGGAACTCGCGCATCAAGGCCTCGCGCTTCGTTTGATCGCCAGTGGCGAGGGCATTCTCGACTTCAAACGGATGGCCGGTGGCCTCGGCGTGATCGCTGGTGGTCACGGAGAGGCGGAAATGGCCGAGCGGGCAGGCGAAGTGCTTCTCGAAGAGCATCTTCAAATCGAAGCCGTTCGTCAGATCGATTGGTTTTTCGAAATGGAACACGGCGGCGTGAGACTGCCCGTATCCGCCCAGCACCTGCCAGCCGCTGGACATCTCGGCGTCGAGCGTGGCCATGGCGTTGTTGGTCTTTTTGGCGGCGGCTTTGCGGGCGGCTTTCTTCGTCGGCTTCGCAGCAGTGGCGGCGTCGTTGATCTTGTCCTCCTCTTCCTCATTGGTGGCCTCGGCGCGGGCGATGGGCACTCGCTGGCCGTTTTGGAAGGCTTGCAGCTCGCTGAGGAAGAAACCGCCGATGGGGCCCTCGTAATAAGTGAGGCCAGGGCCGTCATTCGGCAGGCTGGGATGGCTGGCGACTTCGAGTTTGATGGCGGTGACGCCATTGATCGGCGCTTTGAAGCTCAAATCATAGACATCGCTCTTCGAGATGTCGCCGCTGCCGAGGATGAAGCCATCGCTCTGCTGCTCCAGATGCGGCATGGTGGTCTTCATGGCCGTGGGGCGGATGATTTGCCAGTTCGAGGCGCGTTTCGACTCACCTTCGATCCAACCGGCGAAACGGCTCTGCATCGCGGAATCGCCGCCGGGGAACTTTTTCGGCAAATCGGCCTCCAGCTTCGCGATGCGCTCGGCGTGGGCTTTTTGCTGTTTTTCGATGTCCGGCGTGGGGATGTTATAGGTCGGTTCGTCGGCGTTGTTCAGCAGCGCCATGACGCTGTAGTAGTCGGTGTGCAGGATGGGATCGTATTTGTGGGTGTGGCACTGGCAGCAGTTCAGCGTGAGGCCCATCCAGGCCGTGCCGGTGACGCCGACGCGGTCCACCATGGCGTAAAAGCGGTATTCGTTCGGGTCGATGCCGCCTTCTTCGTTGAGCATCGTGTTCCGATGAAAGCCGGTGGCGATGATGTCCTCCGGCGTGGCATTGGGGAGCATGTCTCCGGCGAGCTGCTTGATGCTGAACTGGTCGAAAGGCATGTCGTCATTCAGCGCCTTCACCACCCAATCGCGATAAGGCCAGATCTGACGCGGGCGGTCTTTTTCAAAGCCGTTTGTGTCCGCGTAACGTGCAAGATCCAGCCAGCGGCGTGCCCAGCGTTCGCCGTATTGGGGGGAGGCGAGGAGGGAATCGACGAGGCGCTCGTAGGCCTGACCGGATTGACCTGATTGACTGGATTGAGTTTGGACGAAGGCATCGGCTTCGGCGGGAGTGGGGGGGAGGCCGGTGAGGTCGAGGTAGACGCGGCGGACGAGGGTGTAGGGGTCCGCTTCGGGAGAAGGCTTCAGACCTTCTTTGTCGAGGCGCTCACGAATGAAATGATCAATGCCGGCCTTCGGGTCCTTCGAAGGCTGTGGCGGTGAGTAGGCCCAATGCGCCTCATACTTTGCACCTTCGGCGATCCACTGCTTGAGGATGCTCTTCTCCTTTTCGGAGAGCACCTTCTTCGTGTGCGGCGGCGGCATGATCTCGTCCTCGTCGGTGGAGAGGATGCGTTTCACGACCTCGCTGGCATCGGGCTTGCCGGGGACGATGGCGATCTCGCCGGATTTGCCTTTGCCGTAGGCGGATTCACTCAAATCGAGGCGCAGCTTGCCTTTGCGGCCGTGGTCATCCATGCCGTGGCAGGTAAAACACTGCTGCGCGAGCACCGGGCGCACATCGCGATTGAAATCGAGGGCGCTGGCCGTGCTGGCGAGGAGAAAAAGGAGGAAGGGGGGC
>JBKCXA010000919.1:0-2197 GCA_046316935.1 Prosthecobacter sp. | reverse complement strand
GGTGTCTTTGGAGCTGCCGGGGGAGTTTAGAGGCAGGTTTTCGAGGAGCTTGGCCGGGAATGGATTCTTTTTGGACCACGCTGTGTCGGACGAGTCTGACACGTCCGACGAGTCAGACGGTTTGGAGGCTCCGAGAATGGTGAAGGCATTCTTCGACCACTCTTTGGCGAGCTCATCAAACTCCACATCACAGTCCACGCGGTCCACGATGCGTTTGGCGCCGAGTTCGGCGAGGCGTTGATCGAGCTTCTTTCCGGCGAGGCAGAAGGTGTCGGCGTAGTTTTTATCGCCGAGAGCGAGGACGGAGTATTGCACGCCGTCGAATTTCGGGCTGCTGCCGTTTTGATTGATGGCATCCCAGAAGGTGGCCGCGTTGTCGGGCATGTCACCCTCGCCCCAGGTGGAGGTGATGAGGAGGACGTTCTTGTCTTTGACGAAGTCGGCCGGTTGCAGCGAGTCGAGGCCCGCGGCTCGCGCCGCGAAACCTCGACCCGATGCTTCCCTGGCCAGCCGCTTGGCCAAACTTTCCGCGTTGCCGCTCTGACTGCCGAAGGCGATGAGCAGAGGCGTTTTTGCCTCGGCAGGTGCCATCGGCGCACCACCCTTTCCGCCGCGTTGCAGGACTCCGGCGAGGAATCCATTCAACCAGGCGCGTTGCTCGGCGGAGAAAGGTGCGTTGTCAGGAATGAGCGGCGTGATCTGCATGACGAGCGCGGTTTAAAAGTCGATCTGCACCTGCACGTAGCCGAAGTGCGCATCATCCGAGGCACCCGTGGCCTGGAGGTAGTCTCCGGCGATGAAGTAGCTGTAGCCAGCCATGAGTCCGACGTGCGGGTGAAGCTTGTAGATGGCCGTGAGGTCGATCTCCTGGCCGCGGAAGGTGCTGCCAGCGCCGGTGGCGGCGGCATTGAGCGGACGCACGGTGGTGACGCCGTTCACGCGATACCAGGCATCGGCATTGGTGGCATTCCAGTAGAGGTGGTAGTCGAGCATGACCTTCAGCTTCGGCGTGGGCGAGAAGCTGAGGTTGAGCTGGGGATTGTGCATGTTGATCCAGCCCGTGGTGTCCATGTAGCCGTAGAAAAGATGGTTCGTGGGATACAGGTTTTGGAAGGTGCCGATGTCGCCATCTGCCGCGTTGCTATCACCGGGGCTGTAGTTGTATTGCAGGCCGATGCGGGGCTTCCACGGATGAGAGAGCCAGTTGTAACCGACAGCCCAGTGACCGGCGAAGGCGCTCAAATCGCGACCGCTGACCTCGCCGAACTGGTAAGCCATCTCGGTCGTGTAATCCCAACCGCCGAGCTTTTTCGGATCGCCCTTCCACAGAGTGCCCACGGTGTAGAAGTCCGTGTCGCCAAGGCGGGCACCGAAGTTGCCATTGCCGTCATCGCTCTTTTTGAAGAGGTAGAAGTCAGTCGTGAGATTGAATGGAACAAACAGCGTGGAGGCATAAATGCCGCTGAAGAGATCATTCGAGGCCTCGTCGTTGTCGAGGAAGGGGCTCTGGTTCCACATGTTGTTCGTGAAAGCCACGGGCGACGACACAAAGAAGTCGAGCGAGTATTTTTCTGCGGTGTAGCGGAACTTGGCGGCATCAAAGGTCCGCGCGGAGTTCAACCACTCAAGCGGACCCACGAGACGCTGATCGCCATAGCTTAGGAACTGGCGGCCGAGAGTGGCGCTGAGGCCCTTCTTCGGATTGCCGAGCTGCACATAGGCTTTGAGGATGTCAAAGCTGTCATCGCCTTCCGCGGCGAAGATGCCGACGTTGTTCGGACGGCTGCCACCGAGCTCGCGGATGTCCTGGCCCTGGATGTAGAACTTCAGCCACGGATTCACATCGTAGCCGAGACCGAGACGGAAGCGCTGAAGCAACCACGAGGCGTCCTGCGGGCCGTTCACGGCGCTGTTGAAGTCGAAATTGTTGTCACGCACTTCCATGCGCATCTTTTCCTGCACGTCGATGGTGAGGCCGCCATACTTGATGGGCGTGTAAGCCGGCGGAGGCGGCGCGAGTGTGAAGCCCGGCACGGGAGGCGGAGGCGGCGCGGCCGGTTTGGCAGCGGGTGTTTGCGCGAACGACGCGGTGGTCGTCGCGAGCAGGATGGGGAGCAGCCTTTTCATGGTAGTGCGGTGTGTGGGTGTGGTGTTTGGGTTTTCGGCTACGCGGCGGCTGTAGGGTCGAGGGAAAGGG
>JBKCXA010000918.1:0-6761 GCA_046316935.1 Prosthecobacter sp. | reverse complement strand
CGATGTAGTCGGTGTCCCGCAGGGTGCCGTCGAAGCCGCGGGCGGTCCACATGAGGGTCTGCAAGCCCATGGCCCGGGCAGTGAGCACGCAGAAAGCGTTGTGATGGCCGGCGGGCGGGCGGAACCATCGCGGCGGATGCTCCGGGGCGATGCGGGTGAGCGTGTCCTGGCATCGGGCGATCTCGTCCCACATGCGGGCCGGGGTGAGCGTCCAAAACGTGGTGGCGGGATGAGTCTGCGTGTGATTGGCGATCTCATGACCCCGACGGATGATCTCATGCACGAGGTGCGGATACTTCTCGGCACGGTCGCCGATGAGGAAGAAGATGGCCTTGAGGCCGTGGCGCTCCAGGATGTCGAGAATGGCGGGCGTGTGCTCGGGATGCGGGCCGTCGTCGATGGTGAGCAGCGGGGTTTTGCTGCCCGGTGGCTGGCGTTTCACCAAGGGGCCAAAGAGCGAGCAGCGGGGCACGAGCGTGCCGATGACGATGACCACGAACGTGACGCAGAAGACCACCGCCGCCCACGGCCAATGCCCGAGGCTCGTGAGGATGACGCAGAGCACCGCCGGCAGCAGCGTGAGCACGAAGCGCACATTGGCGCGGCGCAGGCATTGGGCGCGGGATCGCTCAGAGGTCATGCGTCCACCTTGGTGACGAGTGGTTCAAACACAAACCACTGATCCCAGTGCCGCTGAAGAAAGTCATGCAGGATGGCACCCCATTTCGGAGCGAGCTGGGCGCATTTCGGCCTGCCGCCACCGCTGTGGAAGGGTGCACCGATCTCGATGCCGTAGCGCAGGCGGCCGAGGCGCTTCAAAAACACCGGGTAGCACGGTGCACCGGTCACCTCGGCGAGCACGAGCGGTCCACGCGGGATCTCGTAGCGCAGCCCACCCACCTCCACATGCGTGGGGGCCACATCGCCCATCACGCGGTCGCCCTGCACGCAGACGACCTCACCGGCCTGGAGAATGCGGATGAGCTCCATGCCAAGGTGGGAGCCAGGGGCGTTGTAATGAATACGCAGCAGCGGCTGCTTCTGCTCCTGCTCGCGGAGTTCCTTCTCACGCAGCTTTTGCAGATCGGCGGTCATCTCCGGCATGCGCACGGTGTGAATCACCCGCCCGAACTTGCTCGCGAAAAGGGTGGCACCGATGTCGTAGTTTCCGCTGTGGACGGTGAAAACGAGCGCGCCGCCCGGCTCGGCACGCAGCTTTTCGAAGTGCTCCATGCCCTCCACCTCCCAAGCCACCTCTTTGCCAAAATAGAGATGCCACAGGCGGTCGATGTAGGTCAGGGCGAACTGCAAAATGACACGAAAACCCGCCACGCAACTGCTGCCCGCCCCGCCGGGCACCAGGGCGGTCAAATTTTGCCTCAGGGCCTCCCGCTGCGGCACGGCCAGCAGATAGATGACGAGCACGATCGGGTAGGTGAGGGCCGTGATCAGCCACATCGGCATCCAGCGCATCATGGCCAGCACCAGCTTCGTCCAAAACGCCCCATGCAGGCCGTGACGCGATGCCTGCGAGGGCACGGGCGGCTGGTGGGTTGCAGAATCGGCGGAAGGCATTACTAGATGGCGTGCGCGGGAAAAATCGGGCCGCTTTTTCGGCCCATCCGCCTTGGACGACAACTTTCTTTTTCACTTCATGAAATCTCCCGCCGCCGAGTACGATGTCGTCATCATGGGTGGCGCCTTTTCCGGCTCCGCCGCCGGCATCATCTTGAAGCGCGACCACCCCGAGCTCAAAGTGCTCGTCGTGGAGCGCACCACGCACTTCAACCGCAAGGTGGGTGAGAGCACCTCCGAGGTGGCTGGCTGCTTCCTCACCCGTGTTTTGCATCAGGGAAACTACCTCACAGGCCGCCAGTACATGAAGCACGGCCTGCGCCTGTGGTTCTGCAAATCACCCACGGACTCCGTTTGCGACCTCACCGAGATCGGTCCCACCTTCCAGTCCCGCCTGCCCACCTACCAGCTCGACCGCGAATTGCTCGACGAGCATCTGCTGGAGGAGGCGCAAATGTATGGCTGCGAGCTGATGCGGCCCGCCACCATCAAAACGATCTCGCTTTCCGAGGACAGCACACCTCACACGATCGAGATCATGCCGCAGGAGGGCCAGATGCGCACCGTGACCACCCGCTGGGTGCTTGACGCCTCCGGCAAGGCCGCTCTGCTCGCCAAAAAGATGGGCATGCACCGCAGTTACGCCGAGGAGCATCCCACCTCGTCGATCTGGTGCCGTTTCACCAACGTCAACGACCTCGACAGCTTCAAAAGCCGTCGCATGCATCCCGGCCTCACCATGGGCGCGAAGGCCAACCGCACCTCCGCCACGAACCACCTCATGGGCCACGGTTGGTGGAGCTGGATCATTCCTTTGCCCGATGGCAGCTTCAGCGCCGGCGTCACCTGGGATCGCCGCATTTACAATCCGCCGGAAGGCCCCAATCCGCTCGCCCGCCTCCAGGCGCATCTGCTCACGCATCCCATCGGCAGGCTCATGTTTGAAAACGCCATCCCCGACGAAGATGACGTCTTCTATTACAAGAACCTCATCTACCGCGCCGACCGCGTCGCGGGGAACCGCTGGGTGCTCGTCGGTGATGCTGCGGGCTTCATGGATCCGCTTTACAGCCACGGGCTCGACTTCTGCGGCCACACCGTCTCCGCCGCCACGGACATGATCCTCCGCGAGTTGAAAGGCGAGTGCGTGAAGGAAACCGTCGAGTATCTGAACCTCGCCTATCCGCGAGCCTGGCGCACGTGGTTTGACGCTCTCTACAAGGACAAATACTTCTACCTCGGCGATGCCGAGCTCATGCACGCCGCCTTCCTCATGGACCTCGGCGCTTACTTCATCGGCCCCGTGCGCGGCGTTTACATGGACCCCGAGAACGAATGGAAGCAGATGCCCTACAACGGCACCGCCGGCGCCCTCTTCGGCCGCTTCATGGCCTTCTACAACCGCCGCCTCTCCCACCTCGGCCGCGAGCGCATTCGCAAAGGCATCTACGCCATGAAAAACCACGGCCACTTCTGGACGCCGCGCACCAGCTTCTCCCCGGACACCAGCGCCGCCCGCATCCTCTGGGATGGCATGAAGATCTGGTTCAAGGCGGAGATCACCACCGCGCTCGCACCTGTTCGCGCCGCGATGCCTGAGCCAGTGATGAAGCCTGTCATGGCGGAGGCTTGAAAGCGCTTTATTTGCTCGCCTTGAACGAATGCGCCCTGAAGCCCGCAGGCACCTGTAGCTTGAAGGTCTCGTCGGAAATCCGCGCCACATAAAAGCCCTCCTTCATCGCCTTCTTCGCCACCTCCTGGGAGATGTCCACCGCCGCGATGATGCCGAAGAGGTCCTTGTCACGGTGCTCAGGGTAAAACTTCGGAAAGTCCTTCATGATTCGCTTGAGCTGATCGATAGCCTCCATCTTCGCGTGGCTCTTTACCTCTACAACCACGGCCTGGTTTCGCTTCCCGTTGTTATAAGCAAAAACGTCCAGCTCCATAGATTCGCCACCTTTGAGTCGAGTCGCCCGCGGAGCGATGAACTCCATGTGAAACTTGTCCTGCAACAGCTTCGTCATCGAAGGAAGCGCCATTCCCTCGGTGTAGCTGCCCCATTTGTTGTTCAACGCGCCGATCTGCGCATCCAGCCTTTCAGCGCGAAGTCTCATCTCACGCGAGTTTTCGGCAACAAGGCGGGAGGTTTCGGCTACGATTCTTCTGAGTTCGGCGTCGGTCATGGGTTGATTCTAGGGCATGCCTCCGCCATTTCCAGCCGCAAAACCAGCTCCGCATGCTGCCTTCCCTCAACCAGCTCAAACTACCCGATCCCTGGCAGCACCAGGCGGTGAACCTGTTGCGTGAGGGCACGGATGTCGTCGTGAGCGCCCCCACCGGGGCAGGGAAGACTTACATCTTCGAACTGCTGCATCAGGGCCGTCATCTGCAAGGCCAGGCCATCTACACCGTGCCCACGCGGGCGCTGGCGAATGACAAATATGCCGAGTGGAAGGACGCGAAGTGGAATGTCGGCATCGCCACCGGTGACATCGCGGAGAATGTGGATGCGCCGGTCGTGGTCGCCACGCTGGAGACGCAGCTTGAGCGCCTGGTGCGCGGTGAAGGCCCCGCGCTGCTCGTGATCGACGAATACCAAATGATCTCCGATCACGCTCGCGGAGCGAACTACGAGGCCGCCATCGCTCTCGCGCCGGCGAACACACGCTTGCTGCTGCTCAGCGGCTCCGTGGCCAACCCGGAGGATGTGGTGGCGTGGATGCGTTCGTTGAATCGCAAAGCGGAGGTTGTCTTGACCAAGGACCGCCCGGTGCCCCTCGAGGAAGCGCCGATGGAGGCGCTGCCGCAGCGTCAGAAGCAGTTTGAGAACTACTGGCCGCGTTTTGCGGCAGCGGTGATGCTCGCGGATCTCGCCCCGCTGCTCATCTTTGCTCCGCGTCGCAAAGAGGCAGAGTCCATCGCACGACGTCTTGCCGCCGATCTGCCGATGGGAGATCCGCTGGACCTCACGCCGGAGCAGCGGGCCGTGTGCGGAAAGGATCTCGCCACGCTGATCGAGCGGCGCATCGCCTTCCATCACAGCGGCCTTTCGTATGGCGCACGAGCCGGTGTGATCGAACCGCTCGCCAAAGCAGGCCAGCTTCGCGTCATCGTGGCCACGATGGGACTCGCGGCGGGCATCAATTTCTCCGTGCGCAGCGTTCACGTCGCCGGGACGACCTTCCATGATGGCCGCAGCGAGCACAAACTCGCGCCGGATGAGCTTTTGCAGATGTATGGCCGTGCTGGACGACGCGGACTCGATGACAAAGGCCATGTCATCACGAGTCGTGACAGCCCATCCATCTTCGATGCGAGACCTGCGAGGCTTCACCGCAGCGACTTGCTGGCCTGGCCGATCTTTCTGCGGGTGATGAAGCATGCCGCGCTGAAGCAGGAAAACCCCTTCGATGCCGCCGAGCACTTCGCCGAGCGTCTTTTTGCCAAAGTGCCGCCGTTGCTCGGTTTGGAGGAAAATGCCTCCAGCATGCCTCCCGAGGCCGAAAAGGCCCTTTTCGGCCTCGAAGCCACCGAGAAGCAGATCGTGAGCTCCACCGGCGAATGGGAACGCAAGCATCACCATGCCCTCCAACGCGTTCCGCTTCATCGCGTGCATGCCACGCTCGCTGTTCCGGCCTTCGCCGCGAAGTTTGCGCATGGCATCGGCCGCGTGGGAAAGATCCGCCGCGAGAAGGAAGTCACTTATGGCGTCGAGATCAGCCTAGGCACGCCGGACGGAGATCTGATCAAACCCACCAAATCCATCCGTCGTCTGCTCAAGCTGCCGCGGAAGGCTGAGACGGTGCCGCTGGAGGAAATCACCGTGCTCCATGCCGGTGAACTGGCGAAGGCCATCCTCGCGAATGTTGAAGAGGTCGTTCAAGACGTCGCGCCGGAGTTCATCGGCACGGTGGAGAAGGAGAACCTTGTGTTTGCCTGCTTCGACCTCGCACCGGTGGAGGTGATGGCTTACGAGGACAGTCATGGAAGGCTGCTCTTCCGTCCGCAGGAGCGCAGCATCGTGGTGAAAAATGAAACCGGCGTTCACACGCCCGAGGCCTCGACCACGGATCGTGAGCCGCGTTCTGGCTCGCCGATCCACGCGTGGCGCACACTGGGCCTGATCGATGCCGATGGCGTGCCGACACGGCGCGGCGAGATCTTCAGCTTCTTCCAGCATGGCGAGGGCTTGGCTGTCGTGGCCGCTTTGGAGGATGAAAGCTATCCCGCGGACGAACTCGTGCATCACATGGCCAATCTGCGAAGTGGTTCAAAGTTCGACCTGCCTCAGGATTGCGGCTCCGAACGGCTCGCGGCGGTGTGTCGCGGCACCTACGGCTTTATCAATCACCATGGTTACCTCGAAAACGGCCTGCCCGTCGATTACGGCGAAGGTGCGGCGGAGCTGCTCGATGCCATGCTGCATCCCGAGCGCTCCGGCGCAGCCGAGATGAAGGTCGGTATCGCCGAGGGAGACATCTCACGCGCTTATGTGGAGTGGCTCAGCCTTTTGAGGCACGTCATGCATGCGCCGGATCATTCGTGGAAGCGATGGATGGCGCTCAAAGAAGCCGCAAAAGCCGTCTTGAAGCATCACACCAAGACTCTGCGTCACTTTTTCCACCTCGATCTGCCGCCGCTGACCAACAAGCAGAAGCACGGTAAGACGAAACACTACTTGATGCTGCGCTGATCCTCGCGTGCCAACAGCGTTACGATGAGGATGAAGAAGCACATGACCACAGAGAAGAGCGGAAACTGCAAGGCGGGCGGCAGGCTGTAAACCAGTGCGAGCGTGGGAATCCACACCAGCCAGTTCGTCACCATCACCGTGGGGCAGGTGCGCGTCCAAAATTCGCGAGTCAGCGAGGCTCGCGTGCGGGCCCACGAGCCACCCATGTCCACCCAGCGCATGGCGATGAGCACGGTGGGCACAAACCAGACCGGACTCATCACAAACTGGTCCACCGCCACTTTCTTGATGAGTGTCGCGGCATCGTTGCCGGTGCCAAACAGCCATCCCTGCACCTGATAGAACAAGTCGATCTCCATGCCGCGATAACCCCAAAACAGCGAAAGCAGCGCCACACGCCTCCAACGGCCTTCCGGAGGCAATGTGCCCATCCAAAGCTGCACCAGCGAAGGCAGCAGCGCGGCGGCGAAGATCGTGGAGCCTAGCGAAAAGG
>JBKCXA010000917.1:0-7110 GCA_046316935.1 Prosthecobacter sp. | reverse complement strand
TGACTACCTCGTCGCCAAGAAAGACGGTCTCGCGTTGAAACTGCACACGCCGGTGCGGCGCGAGATCGTGCTCACGACCGACAAACCGTGGGAAGGGCCGACCTGCGGCTACTTCTCGGCCATTCAGGACGGCAAAAAGGTGCGTCTCTACTACCGCGGCTCCGCGGGCGGCAGCGATCACAGCGACGCGCAGGTCACCTGCTTCGTGGAAAGCGAGGACGGCATCCATTTCACGCGACCCAAGCTCGGTTTGATCGAGGCGGGCGGCACGAAGGACAACAACGTCATCTGGCGCGGGGTCGAGTCGCACAACTTCGCGCCGTTTCTCGACGCGAATCCGAACGCGAAGCCCGACGAGCGCTACAAGGCGCTCGGCGGCGTGAAGCAGCCCGGCAAGAATTGGCACCAAGGCGAGACTCCGGGCGGCTTGTATGCCTTCGCCTCGCCGGACGGCGTGCATTGGAAAAAGATGCAGGACACGCCGGTGATCACCAAAGGTGCCTTTGACTCGCAAAACCTCGCTTTTTGGGACCTGACGCGAAATCGCTACGCGAGCTTCAGCCGCATCTTCACGAACAAGGTCCGTGCCATCCAGAGCATGACCTCCACGGACTTCCTGAGCTGGAGCGATGGTGTGGCGCATCAATACGCGAAGGATGTGCCCTTCGAGCACTTCTACACCAGCGCCACCGTCCCCTGCCCGACCGCGCCGCATCTGTTTCTGTCCTTCCCGAAACGCTTCGCCACCTCGCGTGAGAAAGTCAAAGGGCACATCGGCGGCAAAGGCGTGAGCGATGCCGTTTTCATGAGCAGCCGTGATGGCACGCGCTGGGATCGTCCCTTCCTCGAAGCCTGGGTGCGCCCCGGTCCGGACATCAAAAACTGGACCGAGCGCAGCAACATGACCGCCTGCGGCATCTACGATCCCGGTGATGGCGAATGGTCGCTCTACATCTCCGAGCACTACCGCCACCCCGATCATCGCATCCGCCGCCTCACCGTGCGCAAGCAGGGCTTCGCCTCAATGCACGCCGATGCCAAAGGCGGCAGCTTCACCACCAAACCAATCAAAGTCACCGGCTCCAAACTCCTTCTCAACTCCGCCACGTCCGCCACCGGCTCGCTCGTCATCGAAGCCATCGACGAAACCGGTGCCGTTGCCGCCAAGTCCGCCGAAATCTACGGCGATGAGTTCGAAGCGAACGTGCTCGATACCTCGAAGCTCGTCGGCAAGACCATCACGCTCCGCGTGACGATGAAGGACGCGGATTTGTATGCGTGGCGGTTCGCTGAGTGATGGCGGGTCTGGTGGGACGCTCGACTTCGCTGGAGCCCCTCCATTTCTCTTCCGTGACAAAGATACCGCTTCCCGTCACGCCCCGTGCTTGAACCTTGCCCCGGGCGACGCTCTCATCGCAGGCCATGAAACCCTTCGATCTCCAGGTCAATGGCTACGCCGGCACGGACTTCAACCGCGACGGCCTCACCGCCGAGCAGCTTCACCATGCCTGCGAATGCCTCGTCGAGGACGGTTGCGATGCGATCCTGGCCACCTTCATCACCGATGAAGTTCCCGTTTTGGAGCGCCGCATCCGCACGCTCGTGGAGCTGCGTGAAAAAGATGTGCTGGCGCAGAGAATGATCACCGGCATCCACATTGAGGGCCCCTTCATCAATCCGATCAAAGGCTATGTCGGTGCTCACCCGCCTCACGCGGTCAAACCAGCCAATGTGGACGATGCGAAACGCCTGCTCGGGGCTGCGGCCGGTCTCGCGAGGCTCGTCACGCTGGCTCCCGAGCATGACGAGGGCAGCAAAACGACCGCGTGGCTCGCCTCACAGCGTGTCGTCGTCTCCGCCGGGCATTGCGATCCTTCGCTCGACCAGCTCCGCGCGGCCTGCGATGCCGGTTTGAGCATGTTCACCCATGTCGGCAATGGCTGCCCCATCCAGATGCATCGCCATGACAACATCATCCAGCGGGCGCTCAGCCTGCACGACCGCCTGTGGCTGTGCTTCATCCCGGATGGCGTGCATGTACCCTTCTTCGTGCTGAAAAACTGGCTGCGCAGCACCGGACTCGATCGCGTGATCTTCGTCACCGATGCCATCTCCGCCGCCCGCCTCGGCCCCGGCCGCTACACCCTCGCCGGGTGGGACATATTGATCGGCGAGGACCTCGTCGCCCGCTCGCCGGATGCCAGCCACTTCGTCGGCAGCACCGTCACCATCCCCCGGATCAAAGCGAACGCCCTCAACGACCTCGGCATGACCGAGGCCGAGCTGGCCCGCGTCCTCGACGAGAACCCGCGGAAAGCGATGGGGTTTGCGTGACTTCACCTTTTCCAGGGCCGATAAAACCATCCAAGACCGCCAAGAGTTCAGCTTGTGACTCTCGCGGCCAAAGGTAAGATCCGAGCTATGACCTCCACGCTGAATGCCATCTATGAAGCCGGACACCTGCGCTTGCTCCAAACTTTGGCGCTGCCTGAGCGCACACTCGTGCAGGTGAGTGTGGACACGGTGGCTAATGACTCGGAGCGTTCCGAATGGCTGGCCCAGGGTGAGCGGAGCCTGAGCAAGACTTGGAACAACGAAGCGGACGACGTTTACAATGAACTGCTCGCGCAATGACATCGTGCTTCTGCCCATTCCCTTTACTGATCTCAGCAGTGCCAAAGTGCGTCCTGCCATCGTGATCGGGCATGGCAGTTTCCCCGGTGATTTGTTCGTGTTGCCAGTCACCTCTCAGCAGATAAATTGGGACTTCAGCCTCTCTGACTGGCGCAAAGCCGGGCTCAATGTGCCGAGCGGCGTGAAATCCCAGGTCGCCACGGTGGAGGCCTCCCTAGTGCGCAAAATCGTCGGTCGTATCTCGCCCGCAGATACCGCGGTGGTGGACCGCCATCTCCGGGCATGGTTTCAGCTATGAGCTTCTAGACGGTGATGGAGGCGCAGGGCTGCCTCGCCCCCCCTTCCCCGGCATTGGACAGGCGGGAAACCGTGTGCTAAACGCGGCCTCCCCATGAAACCCGCCAACCCTCTCCGTTCCCTCGCTTTCCTGGCCGCGCTGGCCCCTGCGGTCGCGTTTTCCGCTGACAAAGTGGACTTCATGAAACAGGTCAAGCCCCTGCTCGAAGGTGCCTGCACCCACTGCCACGGCGCGAAGGAGGACAAAGGCGACTTCCGCATGCACACGCTGGAAGACATGAAGAAGGGCAACGAGAATGGCCCCGGCCTCACCCCCGGCGATCCCTCGAAAAGCGCCATCTACACCACCCTCATCCTCGACGCCGAGGACGACATGGTGATGCCTCCCAAGAAGGAAGGTCTGCTCGAAAAGAGCCAGATCGCCATCATCAAGACCTGGATCGAACAAGGCGCCGAATGGCCCGCCGGTGTGACGCTGGAGCAGACCCCGCGCATCACCTTCGCGAAGCACATCCAGCCCATCCTCGAAGAAAACTGCCTCTCCTGCCACAACCCGGAAAAAGCGAAGGGCGACTGGATTGCCTCCACCAAGAAGGAAGCTTTCGAAAGCGGCGAAAACGCCCCGAACATCGTTCCCTTCGACACCGCGAAGAGCGCCATCTACACGCTCACGACGCTCGGAGCCGATGAAGATGACCTCATGCCCCCGAAAAAGAGCGGCGGCCCGCTTTCCAAGGAGCAGATCACCTTCCTCAAACTCTGGATCGAGCAGGGCGCACCGTGGCCGGATGATGCCAAGCTGAAGGCGAAGGAGAAAAAAGGCCCCGCCACCAACAATCCGGACAACATGGAGCTCGTGAAGAAGATTCACGCCTTCATCGTGCAGACCTCGAAGGAGAAAAAAGAGGCCGAGATGAAGCCTTACGAGACCAAGGTGCCGAAAACCGGCGTGCCTTACAGCATGGTGGTCATCAAGAGCGGCGAATTCACCATGGGCAGCCCCGCCGGCGAAGCCAACCGCGCCGACGACGAAGGCCCGCAGACCAAGAAGAAAATCAAACCCTTCTGGATGGGCAAGTTCGAGGTCACCTGGGATGAATACGAGCCCTTCCAACTCACCAACATCGGCCGCAACAAGGATGGCAGCCGTCAGGTGTGGGCTCCTACCGACAAACCGGAGGACCTCATCTCCCAGCCCACGCCGCCCTACCAGCCGATGGACTTCGGCATGGGCCGCGATGGCTATCCCGCCATCTGCATGACGCACCACGCGGCCAACAAATACTGCCAGTGGCTCAGCGCCCAGACCGGCCACTTCTACCGCCTGCCCACCGAGGCCGAGTGGGAATACGCCGCCCGCGCCGGCACCACCACCGCCTACTTCTTCGGCGATGATCCGAAACAGCTCAAAGACTACGCCTGGTTCTTCGAGAACGCCCCGAACTTCCAATACGCCAAGATCGGCCTCAAGAAGCCGAACCCCTGGGGCCTGCACGACATCTACGGCAACGTCTGCGAATGGACCCTCGACCAGTATGCTGAGGACTCCTTCTCCAAGCTCGGCGACAACGGCAACATCTGGAACAAATCCACCACGCCCTACCCGCACATCGCCCGCGGCGGTCACTACGATGATGATCCCGAACTCTGCCGCAGCGCCGCCCGCCGCGCCTCGAATCCCGATTGGAAGCAGCAGGACCCGCAGCTCCCGAAGAGCATCTGGTATCTGACCGACGCCACCTGGCTCGGCTTCCGCATCGTCCGCCCGCTTGAGATCCCGACCGTCGAGGAAATGTTTGCCGCCTGGAACAACGGCGTGGCGAAGGAGTAATCTTCGCAAAGCCCATCACGGGCGGCTCTCGCAGGGCCGCCCGTTTTTTACGCCCTTATGTCATCCACCTTCCGCCACTCCCGCCATGCCATGGCGACGACCTTCGAGATCATCATCTCGCAGGCCGATGTGGACGAGGCCTATGCCGCGCAGACGGCGAATGCCGCTTTTGACGAGATCGCCCGGCTGGAGGACGAGTTGAGCCGCTTCCGAGCCAGCAGCGATATCTACCGCCTCGGCCAGCTACACGCGGGTGAGAGCTTTCGCGTCGGCATGGCGGCCTGGGATTGCCTCTCGCTCGCCAAAGCGGTGCATGCGGAAACGAATGGAGCCTTCGACATCACCATCGGCCCGCTCATGGAGCTTTTCGTCACCCGAACCGGCGAGCCGCGCCATGTGAATGCCTCCGTCATCGAAGAAGCCCGCCAGATCATCGGCAGCCCTCGCTTTGACCTCGACGAGGCCGAGATGACCGTCACCGCGCATGCCAGCCGCATGATTTTCGACCTCGGCGCCCTCGGCAAAGGCTACGCCCTCGACCAGGCCGCCGACGTGCTCGCCATGCACGGCGTCCACAATGCCGTCCTGAATGCCGGGGACAGCACCGTGCTCGCTCTCGGCATGCCAGTGGACAAGGACGCCTGGAATCTCACCCTCAGCCACGGGGCCAAACAGCTCCAGCTCCGCGACCGCGCCGTAAGCGGCAGCGGCTTCGCCGTGCAGGGAGCCCACATCATGAACCCGCGGCTCTTCCAGCCCGTCCCGGTCAAAAACCGCCGCACCTACGCCCTCGCTCCCACCGCCGCCCTCTCCGATGCGCTTTCCACTGCCTTCATGGTCATGGACCCCGCCGAGATCACCGCCCTCTGCGAGCGTCTCGGCCAGGTGGAGGCTTTGGAGCTCAGCGAGGAGTGATTTTCTCCATGTGGCGGGCGCTTTCTGCCCTCTTGCCACGGCAAAATCAGCCCCTACAATCGCCGAGAGCCGGAGCAGAACCGGCAACGCTTCCCTCCCTCGTCCATGAGCGCCACCCCGATCCTCAGCCTCATTCTATTTGCGATGCAAAAGCATGGTGTGGAGGCCATTCTGATCGGCAACGCGGGAGCGGCCATCCACGGCGCTCCCGTCACGACCCTCGACTTTGACTTCATGTTTCGCGATACACCAGCCAACATGAAGAAGCTCAAGGCCATGGCCAAGGAACTCAAAGCAGTCATCCTCCGCCCCTACTACCCGGTTTCGAAGCTCTACCGCATGGTGGATGACGATCTCGGCCTTCAGGTCGATTTCATGCCGGTGGTCGATGGCGTGAAGTCCTTCAACAGTCTCCGCTCGCGAGCGCAACGGCTCACGGTAGCAAATGCACCGTTGATGGTCGCTTCCCTGGCGGATATTGTAGCCAGCAAGCAAGCCGCGGCCCGTCCCCGTGACCTCGCCGTGATGGAGGTCCTCCAACGCACTCTGCATGAACACGAAAAAATCCGCGCTTCCCAAAAACCGCCGTCCGACAAGGCGGGAAGTGCTCGCGTCCCTCAAAGTCGAAAGCGATCAGCACCTCACTGACCTCATCCGCCGCCGTCTCGCCATGCCGCTCGAAAAACGCATGAATTTCCTGCGCAAACGCCTTCCCGGCGGCGGTTCTTGTCTCTGAACAGTTTTCAAACTCCAAACGCGCTCCAACCATGGTCCAGGATCTCTCCACCCTCACCGCTTTCATCGACGGCGAACCGCATCGTTTTGAAACCGGCGACACGCTGCTCAATTTCATCGACCGGCATCGCGGTCGCGGTTTCGTGCCTACCTTGTGTGATGCACCGCAGCTCGAGCCATATGGCGCGTGCCGTGTTTGCAGTGTCGAGGTGGCTTTGCAGGCGGATGGACCGCGTCGCGTGGTGGCGAGCTGCCACACGCCGATTGCGCCGGGCATGCACATCTTCACCGAGAGCCAAAAAGTGCGTCGTTTGCGCAAAAACATCGTCGAGCTCGTGCTCACGGACCATCCGCTGGACTGCCTGACCTGCGAAGTGAGCGGCAACTGCGAACTCCAGACCGTGGCGGCGAAGGTGGGCATCCGTGGCGTGCGTTATCCGGCCGGGGCGAATCATCTGGATCGTGCGAAGGACCATTCGCACCCTTACATGACCAGCGAGCTGTCGAAGTGCATCAACTGCTCCCGCTGCGTGCGTGCTTGCGATGAAATCCAGGGCCAGCATGTGCTCTCGATGCATGGTCGCGGCTTCAACGCGAAGATCATCAAGGGCCTCGACCAGTCCTTCGCGGACTCGGAGTGCGTGAGCTGCGGTGCCTGTGCGCAGGCCTGCCCGACTTCGGCCATCAGTGACGTGTTC
>JBKCXA010000916.1:0-2024 GCA_046316935.1 Prosthecobacter sp. | reverse complement strand
TCCTTTTCGTGTTTTGTGGTCACCTCTACTTTTTCCTCGTTGCACTCTCCTCACGAGAAAAAAGGCCGCGAGCGCCCGTTGTAGCCCGCGCCTATGATCTTCCGCTTTTTCCCTGCCACGCTCGTTCTTGCCTCCTCCACTCTTTTCGCCGCCGACTGGCCGGAGTTTCGCGGCCCCGGTGCCCAGGGACAATCCGATGCCAAGGACCTGCCGCTTACCTGGAGCCCCACCTCGCACATCGCGTGGAAGACCCCGGTCGCCGGCGTGGGCTGGTCTTCGCCGGTCGTCATCGGTGATCGCATCTTTTTGACCTCCGCCGTCTCTCTCAGCGGTAAGGAAGAGGCCACCGCCGATCGCTCGCTGCGGGCGCTGGCGCTCGACGCCGCCACGGGCAAGACCGTTTGGGATGTGGAGCTCTTCCAGGCAGCCGCGCCACGGGCCCATCGCAAGAACAGCCATGCCAGCCCCACGCCCGTTTATGAGGATGGAAAGCTCTTCGTGCACTTCGGCCATCTCGGCACCGCCTGCCTGAACGCCAGCAACGGCCAGACCGTGTGGGCCACGCAGGCGCATGCCTATGTGCCCGTGCATGGCAACGGCAGCAGTCCGGTCTTGTTTGAGGACCTGCTCATCTTCTCCGCGGATGCCGAGACAGAACCCAAGGTCATCGCGCTCGACAAGACCACCGGCCAGCAACGCTGGGCCTTTGCCCGCCAGTCCGACGCGAAGAAGAAGTTCTCCTTCTGCACGCCGCTCCTCATTGAGGTGAAGGGCCAGAAGCAGCTCATCACGCCCGGCAGCGGCGTGGTGAACGCCTTGAACCCGAAAGACGGCAAGGAGATCTGGCGCTGCTACTATGATCAAGGTTACAGCGTGGTGCCCCGCCCAGTGTATGCCCACGGCATGGTCTTCATCAGCACCGGTTACGACAAGCCCCTCGTGCTCGCCATCAAAGCGGATGGTCAGGGCGATGTGACCGCCACGCACCTCGCCTGGAAGATCGAAAAGGCCGCGCCGCATAATCCGAGCATGGCTGTCATCGCCGACGAGCTCTACTTCATCGCCGACAACGGCATCCTGAGTTGTGTCGATGCCAAAACGGGACAGGTCCACTACTCCGAGCGCTGCACCGGCCCCGTCTCCGCCTCGCTGCTCGCCGCCGATGGCAAGCTCTACATCCAGGACGAGAAGGGCCTCGGCGTCGTCGTGCAGCCGGGCAAGCAGTTCAAAATTCTCGCGCAGAACGACCTCGGCGAGCGCAGCCTGGCCTCCTACGCCGTCATCGGCTCCGACCTGCTCATCCGCACCGAGGGGAATCTCTTCCGCATCAAGAAGTAGGCCGCCTGGCTGTAGGCCGCCTCTGTGAGGCGGTGGCCCCAGGTGACGCGGAAGGCCAGCTCATAGACCTGGCCTACAGGGCAGCCGCCTCACTTGCCGATGCAGAAGCTCGAAAAGATCACATCGAGGATCTGCTCCACGTCCACCTGGCCGATGACATCGCCGAGCGCTTGCAGCGACTCGCGGAGTTCCAGTGCGATGAACTCGGGCGCTTGATTCGACTCGATGGCGGCTCTCGCGGCAGTCAGACGCTCCACGCTGCGCTGGAAGGCGGCTTGATGGCGGGCGTTGATGGCGATGGGATGATCGGAGGCGAGCGGTCCGGCTTTCGCGATGATGTCGCGGATGGCATCCCGCAGCGCTTCGATGCCTTCGTTTTGCACGCAGGAGATGTGAATCCCGGCTTTTTCGGCTTGCCAGCCCGCGTGGAGACCGAGATCGGTTTTGTTCAAGATGATCAAGTGACGGCTGGCGAGGCCTGCGGGCACTTCGAGGCGTTGAGTGGCCTCGGGAGCCTGGCTGGCATCGAGCACCTCCAAGATCAAATCGGCCCGTTCGAGCTCACGCTGGGTTCTCTCGATGCCGATGCGTTCGATGGCATCTTGCGAGTCGCGCAGGCCGGCGGTGTCCACCAGGCGCAGCGGGATGCCATGCACCTGAATGAATTCTTCGATGGTGTCACGCGT
>JBKCXA010000915.1:0-8150 GCA_046316935.1 Prosthecobacter sp. | reverse complement strand
GATGGAGACGATGTAGGGCTTCACCTAGGCGTGCATGGCGTGGTAATCGGCATAAACATTACCGGTGCCGATTTTCTTCAACTAGGCCTCCAGGCCCGCCGCGTCGGCATCGGCGATGGCGACGATCTCCGTGGCGGGGATGGCCTTCCACATGGTGTCGAGGCCGTGACCGTAGTTTCCGCGGCCGGTGTGGCCGAGGACGGCCTCGGCCCGCGCGCTGCCGATGCCGTTCCTGCCCGCGTCGAGCTGGCAAACGGCCTGCCGGACTGCTACGCCAGCATCAACGATGCCCGCCTGAAGAAACCGGCCTACGACGACCCTGCGTCGGTCGGCTTGCAGATCTTCGGCTATGCCGGCGTCATCGACCTGCGCATGGACCAGGAACCTTTTGCATGGATTCAAACCGGCAACGAAGCCCGCAAGCCTGTGCTCGCTGACAAGGACATCGCCAAAAAAGTCTCCAGCCATGAAATTCCCGGCCTCGACCTCGTCGCTGCCATCCGCGAGAACCGCGCCCCGCTGTGTAATGCCGTGCACGCCCGCCACATCACCGAGATGATTTCCGCCGTCTTCGAGTCCCACCGCCTCAACAGCCAGCGGGTGCCCATGCCGCTGAAAACGCGGGTGAATCCGCTCACGCTGCTGTGAGCAGAGCACCGCTTGCGACATTGAGCCAGTTGTGGCAATCTCCGCCTCGTCATGAACGCCTTTGCCAGCCTCGACAAGCTGCTCGATCCGGCCCGCCCCTGCTTCACAGCGGAGACGGCGGCCAACATCCTGCAAATCGAGCCGGATGCGGAACGCATCACACGCATGGAAGAACTCGCCGCGAAGGCGAACGAGGGAAAACTCACTCGCGAAGAAGAAACGGAATATCGCAGTTTCATCTCCGCCGGAAAAATGATGTCGATCCTGAAGCTTCAGGCCCGCCTTTTCCTTCAACGCCAGGCCGCCTGAAGCATGGATGCCCACACGCGGCTCGAAGTGCGCCAGCGGGCAGGCAACCGCTGTGAATACTGCCGCCTGCATCAGCAAGACGAGCAGGACAATCCTTTCCACATCGAGCACATCATCGCCAAGCAGCATGGGGGCTCGGATGACCTGGAAAATCTTTCGCTGGCATGCAGCCAGTGCAATGCCATCAAAGGCCCGAACCTCTCCAGCATCGATCCAGACACCGGGCTGCTCACGAGGCTCTTTCATCCACGGAAAGACCGCTGGGAGGATCACTTTCGACGGGACGGTGCCTACATCCTCGGCATCACCGAGGTGGGCCGCACCACCGCCTGGCTGCTCTGCTTCAACGACGCGGACAATCTGCACCAGCGAGAGCTGCTTCTCCAGCTAGGTGGGCTGGACTAGACGGCACGTTTTCGATTCAAAAAGCCCGCGAGCGCCGCTGCCGTGGCAAAGTGATCTCTCGAAAGCTCCGCGGGGCTGATGGTGATCCCAAAGCGCACTTCGATTTGCAGCATGAGCTGCATGAGCGCCATCGAGTCGAGGCCCAGCGCGAAGAGATCCGCCTCTGGCGTGATGGGCTCCTGCGGCTCGAGGATATGCTCGGCGAGCAGCAGGTCGATCACGTCTTCGGCGCGGATGGGTTCGGGCATGGAGGTCGAAAAACAGGGCTTCACTCGACGGGTTCATCGACCGCTCCGGCCTCCTCTTTCTCCTGCGGCAGCAGCAGGGCGATGAAGGCGGCGGGGATGAAGAGCCAGCCCGCGTAGTAGAGCGCGGTGTGGTAATCCCCCACCGGGGCGTAGAGCTTGAAGACCACCGTGCCGATGGCGGCGACGATGCGGCCGATGTTGTAGCAAAAGCCCGCGCCCGTGGTGCGCAGCAGCGTGGGGAAGAGCGGCGGCAGGCACATGGTGAAGAGACCAAACACGCCCTGGCATAAGCCGATCACCGCATACCACATCAGCATCTCCGAGTGCGTCCAGGCGCTGGCGCTGTGAAACGCCACCAGCATGGCCGCGCCGTAGGCCAGCAGCATCACCACGATGGCGGTGCGATAGCTCCACAGCTTCGCCAGCGCACCGGCGACGTAGTTGCCGATGATCGAGCCGCACATGATCCACACCAGCGCCTCCACCACGGCATTCGTTTGATCCGGGCCGCTGAGGGACTTCACCTCCGGCAGGGCACGGATGAGGCTCTGCTGCCAGAACATGAAGGCCCAATGCGCCGTGAGAGACACCGCGCAGATGATCAGCACCCGCCAGGTGGTGCTGCGCACCGCCGGGCCGAAGAGCTCGGCAATGCGTGGCGGCTTCGCGTCCTTCGCCGCGTGCGCCCATTCCTCGGTCTCCGGCACCGCTTTGCGGATCCACAGCGTGATGAGCGCCGGCAGGATGCCCACGAGGAAGACGACGCGATGGCTCGTGGCCTCCTGCATCCATCCCTGATTCACGATCCAGGCAAACAAACCGCCCGCGGCGCAGGCCAGCAGCACACCCATGTTCACCGCGGTCTGCAGCGTGGCCGCGATCCATGGCCGCCACTTTTTCGGCCACGTCTCGGAGAGCAGCGAGGCGCCGACCGCCCACTCACCGCCGATGCCTAGAGCTGAAAGGAAGCGGCAGACCAGCAGGTGCGTCCAGTCCGTGCACAGCGCCGAGAGCCCGGTGAAGCCCGCGTAGAACAAAATCGTGAGCACCAGGGTGCGACTGCGGCCCAGCACATCGCCGAGACGACCGAAGAACCCGCCGCCCAGCGCCCAGCCGACCAGGAAGGCCGCCTGGATGATGGAGGCCTTGGTATCCACGTCCTTCGGTGCGGCGGCGACGCCGTCGTGCATGAGCAAAGCGGCCACGAAGGGCGTGGCCACCAGCGTGTAGATGTGCATGTCGAGCCCGTCGAACAGCCAGCCGAGCCAGGCGGCAAGGCCGGATCGTTTTTGATGCGGCGTGAGATCGCTAAGGCGCGTGATTTCGGCGGAGGCGGGTTGGGACATGCGGGCGCGAGTCTTTCGCAGTGGCCCGGAAATGGCAAGCGAGTCAGCTCGCCATGACCGCCTTGGACCTTGTCTCGATCTCCCCGACCGCCCACGCCGCATGCTCGGCGATGAGCGGATGCGGATCGACGGCTGCTTGGTGCAGAGCGGGAAGGTCCTCCGCAGTGCCGGTGTTGCCGAGGGCGATGCAGACGTTCCGCAGGAAGGCATGGCGTTTGATGCGCTTGATGGGGGATTTGGCGAAAAGAGAGCGGAAGTCGTCTTCGGTGAGGGAGAGGAAGTCGCGGAGGGATTTGGCGAAGACGCTCTGGCGAGCTTGGAAGGCGGCTTCGTGGCTGGTTTGGGCGAAGCGGTTCCACGGGCAGGCGTCGAGGCAGTCATCGCAGCCGTAGATGCGGTCGCCGATGGCTTTTCGGACTTCGAGGGGGATGCTGCCCTTGTGCTCGATGGTGAGGTAGGAGACGCAGCGGCGGGCGTCCATGGTGCGCGGGCCGGTGATGGCCTGCGTGGGGCAGGCATCGATGCAGCGCGTGCATTTCCCGCAGAGGTCGCGGGCTGGCTCATCGGGCGGCAGCTCGTGCGTGGTGAGCACTTCGGCGAGGAAGAACCACGTCCCGAGCTGTCGATGGATCTGCATGGTGCTTTTGCCACCCCAGCCGAGCCCGGCCTCGCTGGCGAAATCACGCTCCAAAATGGGACCGGTATCGACATAGCGCCGGGTGGTGCCGCCATAGGCAGTGAGGAAGTCTTCGAGGGCTTTGAGACGCTTCTCGATGAGGTCGTGGTAGTCGTCATTCCACGCGTAGCGGGCGATGCGGTAGTCGGTGACGGGCTTTTCACCTTGGAAGTAGTTCGTGGCGAGCACGATGACGCTTTTCGCGCCTTCGAGCACGAGACGCGGATCGCTGCGGCGCTCAATGTTTTTGGCCATCCAGGCCATTTCGCCATGTTTGCCCTCGGCGATCCATTTTTCGTAAAGCTCGCGATGCGCCGCCGGAGCCGCCACAGCCACGCGGCAGTCGTCGAAGCCCAGCTCGCGTGCTTTCACACGGAGGGCGGCTTTGAGTTCGGCGGGCGTCATGGACTGCATCCTTCTTTTGCGGCGGACGTTTCTCAATGCTCAATTTGAGATCACATGTCCCACTGCCCGCATCTTCCGCCTCTCGACCGCGTGTACACGTCGGAGGACATCGCGACGCTGGGCAAGGAGCGGGGGCGCACGTTCGTCGAGACGTGCCTGAAGTATGCGCAATCGCTTTGGCTGGATGGTTTTCCGGCGAAGAGCATCCTGCTCCTCAATCGCGCCATGTCGGTGCCATGTGATGAGGTGGAGCCGCCGTATCGGGCGATTGCCTGGATGCTGCAAAACCGGCCTGCGGATCGCTTCATCGGCAATCCGCGGCGGCATTGGCAGCATTACGCGACGCGGATGAACGAGGGGCACAAGGAGCTGCGCATCTGGCGGGCCTGGGCCTGCTGGTTTCTCGCCTGCCGGATTTTGCCTGAGACGGAGTTTCCGGGTGATGACGAGCAAATCCGCGAGGAAGGCATCGTGGAGCCGTCGCGGCTCGAAATCGTCGCGCATCTGCCGCCTTCGGATCTCTCGGCGTGGTCGGCGGTATTGGAGGAACTAGGCATCGAGGCGGTGAAGCCGCCTACCGTGCGCATCCGCCGTATCGCCGCCAACGAGCTGCCGGTGGTAAAGCGTCTGGCGCATGAGATCTGGCATGCCTGTTACCCGGGCATCATTCCCATGGGCCAGATCGACTACATGCTGAGCATCTGGTATGAACCCGGCGCGATGGCACGCGAGATGGCGACTCGCGACGTGTGGTTTGCGCTCATTGAGGCGGAGAATTTCGGCCCGGTGGGCTATGTGAGCTTTGAAAAGGTGCCTGAGCAGCCGGTGGTCTTCATCAACAAGCTTTACTTGCTGCCACAAATGCACGGTCGGGGTCTTGGCGCCGCGGCTCTGAGCTGGACGGCTGATCGTGCCCGCGAGCTGGGTGCGGACCGCCTGCGCCTGCGGGTGAACAAGCGCAACGCCGCCGCCATCCGATCGTATCTGCGCGGCGGCTTTGTGTTCAAAGAGGATGTCGTGACGGACATCGGCAGCGGCTATGTGATGGATGATTATGTGATGGAGAAGGTCATCGCGTAGCATTCCCCTTGTCACACGCGGGGTGACTCGGCATTCTCCCGCTGCTCACATGCCTCCTCCTGCTGACAACTCCCTGCGCACCACCGGCGGAAACTGGCGCTGGGAACCACCCACGCCTGCCGAGGTCCAGCGCATGCTGCCGCAGTATGAGGTGGAGAAGCTGGTGGGGCGCGGCGGCATGGGCGCGGTGTATCGCGGCATCCAGCTGAGCCTCGAACGCCCGGTGGCGATCAAACTGCTGCCGCCGGTCATCGAGCAGCAGGACCCGGCCTTTGCGGAGCGCTTCAAAAATGAGGCGAAGCTCATGGGCCGCCTGAATCATCCCGCCATCGTGAGCGTGTATGACTTTGGCCGCACGAATGACGGCCAGCTCTACTTTGTCATGGAGTACATCGATGGAACCGATGTGCACCAAATGATCACCTCCCACGGCAAGCTGCCCGCAGAGCATGCGCTGGCCATCACCGCGCATGTCTGTGATGCGCTGGGCTATGCGCACAAGCAGGGCGTCATTCACCGTGACATCAAACCATCCAACGTGCTGATCGACAGCGATGGCCGCGTGAAGGTGGCGGACTTTGGACTGGCCAAGGTGGCAGGGGATGACGGTCACTCGCGTGGCCTCACGCAAACGGGCATGACGATGGGCACGCCGGACTATGTGGCTCCCGAATCTCTCATCCTCGGCATCCAGGTGGATGGACGAGCCGATCTGTATGCGGTGGGCGTGATGCTTTACCAGATGCTCACGGGCGATCTGCCGCGTGGGATGTTCAAGATGCCCTCGCAAAAAGTGCCCGGGGTCGATCCGCGCTTTGACCGCATCGTGCGGCGTGCGCTGGAGCAGGATCGCGAGGAGCGGTATCAGAGCAGCGGCGAAATCCGTCGTGATCTCGATGTGATCCTCACCACGCCGCTCGCGGAGTCTGGCAAGCAGTCGAGCTCCGCCATTCCACGGCAGGCGGCGCAGGAGGTGGCAGGTCGCGGCAAGGTGCCGGTGGCTTTGCAACGTCAGCCAAAGGTGCCCGTGCATCAGCACGAGGTCATCGAGGAGCTGCCGCGCCGGTCTTCCACCCTGCCGTATGTGTTTGCCGTGGCGATCATCGTGCTCGGTGGCGGCTGGGCGGTGCTGCACGAGCCTACGGGCACCTCCACGCCGGCCGAGGAGCCCAAAACGGTCGAAACGCCCGAGGTAAAACCGGTTTCCGAACCACCCAAACCCACGCCGCCTCCTGTCACCCCGCCAGTGGTGAAGCCTGTGGCCGTCGTCACACCTCCCTCGACGCCGCCCACCCCGCCGCCCAGCATGCCAGTGACGACGACTCCCACGTCGAAACCCGAGCCGCTGATCCCGACACCTCTCCCACCTCCTACAACGCCAACACCTGCCCCATCGGCCATCATTCACGCTGGCTTACCGGTCTCCAAACGGCTCGATCTACTCGAAGAGACTTTTCAGGACACGTTCGATACAAAGATCAACACACCCTACCTGACGAGCATCAAGGACCTCGGCATCCGATACCTCGCGAGACTCCAAACGGACTTCAACACTGCGCTGCAAAGCCGCCGTGCCACCGATGCCGCGGCGCTGGAGGAGGAGCGCAAGCGTTTTGCCACGCACCAATTCATGCCCAGCATCGACCCGCCCGGCCTGGCCAAGGTGGTTGTCGAGTTGCGTGACATTTACCGCGAAGCGGAAAAAGCCCTGACCAACCAGCGAGATACCAATTCCCTGCCGGAGTATGACAACTACCTCCGAGCCCTCAGCATCCTGGAAAACGAGGCGCTCATCCAGCGCCGGCCAGAGGATGCATCGAAGATCCGCGTGAAGCGGGACGACGTGACCGCCCGGCGCAAACAGCGTGCCTCCCGCATCTCCTCGCGGTGAGGTTTATCACGGCGGAAAGGTCCGCTGCGTTGACAAGGCCGCCGGCCGCCTCTTGATTCCACTGCATGACCCCCACCCAATCCGATTTTCCCTCCGTGATCGCCCCTTCGAACGCCTACATGGTCCCCACCGTCATCGAAGCGGACGGCCGTGGCGAGCGTGCCTACGACATCTACTCCCGCCTGCTGAAGGACCGCATCATCTTCCTCGGCGGCGAGGTGAATGACACGATGGCCTCCATCATCATCGCCCAGCTCCTCTTCCTCCAGATGCAGGACCCGAAGAAGGACATCAACATCTACATCAACAGCCCTGGCGGCAGCGTGACGGCCGGTCTCGCCATTTATGACACGATGCAGTTCCTCACCTGCGATGTGTGCACCTACAGCATCGGTCTCGTGGCCTCAATGGGTGCTGTCCTGCTCTGCGCCGGCACGAAAGGCAAACGCTACGCCCTCCCCAACTCCGACATCATGATCCATCAGGTCTCCGGCGGTGCCCGCGGCACGGCCAGCGATGTCGAGCGCACGGTGGAATACATGTTCGGCCTCAAAAAGCGCCTGAACCGCATCCTCGCCCATCACACCGGCAAGTCCGTGGAGCAGATCGAACGCGATGCCGACCGCGACAACTACATGTCCGCCGCCCAGGCCGCCGAATACGGCCTCGTGGACACGGTGCTCGAGTCCACGCGTGACCTCGGCAACGGCGAAGCCAAGTACCGCGCCAACCTCCACTTACAACCCGCCCGCCTGCACGCAGACCGGCCGAATTTTATCGCCGCGAGCGACGGCCGTGGTGGCGGGCTTCCAGCTTTTGCATGCCGCCACTTGAACGACGGATCGATTTGAAGAGCATCGGGCCGAAGAGCATCACAAGCCCGGCGATGAAGAAAGACCAACTGATGCCAGCCCAGCGATTCGACTCCGCCAGGACGCCCGCCATGAGTTCGAGCTTCTTCAGCATTGCCTCCTCAGATTCGCCTGCATCGAACTGCATGGCTCCAACACCTCCGCCAAGAAGAAACCACGCCCGCAACCGGCAAACCATGCCGATCACGAGCAGGTACATCGCTGATTGCTTCATGGGTAAGCCTACTCCGCCTTCTTTTTGCCCTTCCCCTTGCCCTTCTTCGGCTGCTC
>JBKCXA010000914.1:0-2654 GCA_046316935.1 Prosthecobacter sp. | reverse complement strand
CGATTTGGCTGTTCCGCTGGTTGATCGTGGGACATGGGGCGCACTTCTTCCACAACCGCGTCTTCATGCGCATCGGCTTGGTGGTATGCGTGGCCATCCTCGGGACGGGCTTCATCGGCACCGGCCATGCCTTGATCGGCCTGCTGAACTACACCCGACTGGAGCAGGAAGGGCTGCGAGTGGTCAAATTCATGCAGGAGGACCGTTTTCAGCGATGGGAGGATTTGCAGTCGGTGGACAGATCTGAATGGAAGGCCTGGAAGTGGGGCAAAAGCGATGATCCCTACCAGCAGAGCACGATTTACAAAATGCACTTCAAGGAGGGCGGACGCTGGTCGGTCACGATGGAGGTCTGGAGCACCGGTTTCGCGGCCGATGACTTTCAAAGGTTTGTGTCGTGGCTTGAGCAGCATTTCAAATTTGTGCCGCCTCCGCCGCCCCCGCCTCCTCCACCCGGCTTGTATCGCTGAGGCGGAGCTTTCACGCCTGCCTGAGCTTGGCTTGACGCGATTCCTGCGCAGTGATGCGCGGCGATGAGCATCGAACCGAAGTATCATTTTGCCTCTGACAACACCTCCGGCGTGTGCCCGGAGGCCTGGCAGGCGCTGGAGGAGGCCAACGAAGGCTACCAGCCCAGCTACGGCGCGGACACGATCACGGCGGAGGCCTGCGAGACCTTCCGCGGCTTCTTTGAGACGGACTGCGATGTGTATTTCGTCTTTAACGGCACGGCGGCGAACTCGCTGGCGCTCGCCTCGCTGTGTCGCAGCTACAACAGCATCATCACCGCCCACGAGGCGCATGTGGAGACGGACGAGTGCGGCGCGCCGGAGTTCTTCAGCCACGGCTCGAAGATCCTGCTGGCCCGCAGTCCGCTCGGGAAGCTCGATCCCGCCGATGTGGAGCGCATCGTGCTGAGCCGGAACGATCTGCATTTCCCGAAACCGCGGGCGTTGAGCATCAGCCAGAGCACGGAGCTGGGCACGGTGTACCGCCCGGGCGAGATCAAAGGTCTCGGTGCCCTGGCGAAGCAGCACGGGCTGGGCATTCACATGGACGGCGCACGCTTTTTCAATGCGCTGGCCAGCCAGAACTGCGCACCTGCGGACATCACCTGGCGGGCGGGCGTGGAGGTGCTGTGTTGCGGCGGCACGAAGCTCGGCATGGCGGTGACGGAGGCCGTGGTTTTCTTCAACAAGGAGCTCTCGAAGGACTTTCAATACCGCTGCAAGCAGGCGGGCCAGCTTTGCTCAAAGATGCGCTTCATCTCCGCCCAATGGCTGCGCATGCTGAAGGATGAAACATGGAAAAAGCATGCCAGCGGCGGCAACACGCTCGCCAAAAAGCTGACCGACGCGCTCGGCAACCTGCCCGGCGTGCAGATTCTATATCCCGTGGATGCCAACGCCGTCTTCGCGAAGCTGCCGGAAAGGATGAAGGCGGGCCTGAAAGAGCGTGGCTGGGTGTTTTACAGCTTCATCGGCGGCGGCACGCGGCTGATGTGCTCATGGCGCACGACGGAGGCGGATGTGGACGCGTTTGTGAGAGATGCGGAAGCGTTTTGTGAATGAGGCTGGGGCAAGTTTCAGGTTTCAAGTTTCAGGTTCCAAGTTTGTCCGAGTGGCGGCGTTGGTTTGGGGGACTTGAAACTAGAAATTTGGAACATGAAACGCCTCCTCCTCTTCTTCGCCCTCGCCACGGCTTCTCACGCTCAAGATCTGCCAAAACTCGATCTCGGTGGCGTTCGCGAGCAGCACATCATGATCCCGATGCGAGATGGCGTGCGGCTTTCGGCCTATCTTTACCTGCCGGAAGGCGAGGGAAAATGGCCGGCAGTGTTTGAGCAGCGCTACGCGGACATCAGCGGCGCTTCCACACGCAAAAATGCTGCGGAGCTGGCCCGGCGGGGCTTTGCGGTGGCGATGGTGAACTTCCGTGGCTCGCAAAAGAGCGAGGGGCAGTATGTCGGCTATCGCGCCCTGGCCTGGGGCGAGAAGAAGGACGGCTACGACACCTGCGAATGGCTCGCCACGCAGCCGTGGAGCACAGGCAAGGTGGGCACCTTCGGCAGCTCGCAGGGTGGCTTTGCGCAGAACTTCCTCGCGGTGACACAGCCACCTCATCTCGTGTGCCAGTACATGGTCGATACCGGTTTGAGCCTGTTTCAGGAAGGCTACCGCATCGGCGGCGTGACACGGCCGGGCCGCTTCGCGGACTTTGGCAAAAACTGCCGCGTGCCGGCAGACAATGACGCGCTGCTTCGAGAATGGGACACGCATCCGCATTACGACGACTACTGGCGGGCGGAGGACTGCTCGCTGCACTTCGACAAAATGAATGTGCCATGCTTCACCATCGGGAGCTGGTATGACTTCATGGTGCAGGGCAGCGTGATGAGCTACATCGGCCGCAAGAAGAACGCGCCGCAGCAGCTCCTGCTGGGTCCCTGGCTGCATGGGCGGCTGAACAAGGGCAGCAAGGTCGCGGAGATGCAGTATCCGGAGAATGCGACGTGGCCGGAGGTCGAGCACATGGTGCGGTGGTTTGATCACTGGCTCAAAGGCATCGACAACGGCGTCGAAAAGGAGCCCGCCGTGCGTTACTACGTCATGGGTGCCACCGGTGAGGCTGGAGCCCCCGGCAATGCGTGGCGC
>JBKCXA010000913.1:0-3072 GCA_046316935.1 Prosthecobacter sp. | reverse complement strand
GGCGTGAACCGCTCCCACACGACCGCTCTCGACAAAGGCCTCGACTACCTGCTGTCCTTCAACCTGCTCTCCAACGGCCCCGAGCATCGCATGACGGTAAAGAAGACCCGCGTGCCGAATTCCGAGCTGATCGACTCCTGGCAGTTCAATCACTACGGCCGTGCCAGCGAGCTCTTCAATCTCGTGCCGAAGATCGTCGAGCGTGTGGACCCGAAGCCCATCGTCCGTGGCTTCCCCGCGATGCAATCTCCGGCAGAACTTCGCCCTGAGCTGCGCCCCGAAAACAACCCTTACTTTGCCGGCGACTACGCGAATCCCTCCAGCCCGCGCTATGACCCGTGGCGGGCGAACCAGATGGCGAACTACCCCGACCTCGCCAATGTGCCCAAGGCGCTCACTTACCAGGAGGTCGGCTCCATCGCCCACATCAACGACTACTGGAAGTTTGCCATCGTGCGCCCGAACAAGGGCGTGCTGCTCAAGGAGAACGACCCGCTGCATGTGCTCTATGATGAGGGTGATGTGTATGCGAACCTGCGCGTCGGCAATGTGGAGCGAGCTGGCGCCGTGGCCGACTACGGCGGCCTCACGCCCTCCTACAAGCCGCTCTATCGCGGAGACAAGGTGTATGGCTGGGCCACGCCGCAGGATCCTCCAGCGGATCATCGCCTCCAGGGCACGAAGTAAGCCGTGTCAGAGCAGGTCACGCAACTTGTGGGCTGCTCGTAGCACTTTAGAAACGGCCTCCGTGACCTCGGTCATCGTGTTCATGCGGCTGAATGAAAAGCGCAGCGTGCTCGCCGCATGCCTCGCGTCATAGCCCATCGCCTCCAGCACATGCGACGGATGCAGCGAGGCCGTGTGGCAGGCCGAGCCAGCGGAGCAGGCCACGCCCGCCTGATCGAGCAGGATGAGCATGCCCGCCGCGTCGATGCCGGGAAAGCACAGGCTGGATGTTGTCGGCAGTCGCGGCGCATGCCGGGCATGGATCACCACCTCCGGCCACTCGCTCATGAGTTGAGATTCAAAGGCATCGCGCAGCTCACTGGAGCATGTCGCCATTGCCAGGTCGGCCGCTTTGCCCAGTCCGACGATGCCCGGCACGTTTTCCGTGCCGCTGCGCCGCCCACCTTCCTGGCCCCCGCCGATCAGCAATGGCTCAAAACGCACCCTCTGGCTCACGAACAAGGCCCCGATGCCTTTCGGCGCGTGAAACTTGTGTCCGCTGAGGCTGAGAAAATCGACTTTCGCATCGAGAGGGGCCTTGCCGATCATCTGCACCGCATCGGCGTGCACCAGCGCACCGTGTTCATGCGCCATGTCCGCGATCTCGCGCATCGGCTGAATGACGCCGGTTTCATTATTGGCCCACAAGATGGAGACGAGGCCCGTGGCGTTCGATTGCAAAGCCTCGCGCAGCTCCGTGAGGTCGATGAGACCATTGCGATCCACACCGAGCATGCGGACTTCACCCCCACGATGCTCCCACCGCTCCGCGCACTCCAAACCCGCGGCATGTTCCGTCTTGGTCGTGATGAGAAGCCGCTTTTCCGGCCACAGATGCCGCACCGAGGCATGCACCGCGTTGATCGACTCGGTGGCGCCGCTGGTGAAAACAATCTCCCATGCCTCGCCGCCGATCAAAGCGGCCATCTGCTCCCTCGCTGATTCGATGGCCTTGCGAGCCTTCCGCCCCGCCGCATGGCTCGCGGAGGCATTCGCCGGATTCTCCCGCCAAAACGGAAGCATCGCCTCCAGCACTGCTGGGTCGACAGGCGTCGTGGCATTCGCGTCGAGGTAGATCATGGCCGTCAGCGTGGCTGAAGAGCGCGGATTTGCAATCTCCCACCACCCCCGCTAGCATCGCGCCCCTATGCTCGACATCCGGCTCCTTCGCGAAAATCCTGACTCCATCAAACAACGCCTCGCCAACCGTGGCGGTGATCATGCGTCCCTCGTCGATCAGGTGCTCGAAATCGACACCCAACGCCGCAGCGCTGAAACCGAGCGCCAGAAGCTCCAGGGTGACCGCAACCGCATCAGCAAGGAGATCGGCATCGCGAAGAAAAATGGCCAGGACACCAGCGCCATCGAGGCCGAGGTGCGCGGCATCGGCAGCCGCATCGATGAAATCGGCCGCGAAGCCGATGCCAGCGACGCGAAGCAGCGCGATCTGCTTCTCAGCATTCCCAATTTGCCCCACGAAGCTTGCCCCATCGGCCACAGCGCCGAGGAGAATCCCGAAGTGCGCGTCTGGGGCACCAAGCCCGCCTTCGCCTTTGAACCCAAAGACCATACCGCCGTCGCCGGAGCACTCGGCATGATCGATTTCGAGGCCGGCGTCAAAATCACCGGCAGTGCCTTCGTCGTTTACAAAGGGGCCGGTGCCCGCCTGGAGCGTGCGCTGATCAATTTCCTCCTCGACCTGCACACCACGCAGCACGGCTATCAAGAAGTGAGCCCGCCGCTGCTCGTGAAACCGGACTGCCTCGTCGGCACCGGCCAGCTTCCGAAATTCGGCGATCAGGTCTATCACAGCCCCGAGGACGATCTTTACCTCATCCCAACCGCCGAGGTGCCCGTGACGAATCTCCACCGCGAAGAAATCGTGCCGCACGACAAGCTGCCGATCAATTACGCCGCCTACACACCCTGCTTCCGTCGTGAGGCCGGCAGCGCAGGCCTCGGCACACGTGGACTCATTCGCATGCATCAGTTTGATAAAGTCGAACTCGTGAAGATCACCACGCCGGAGACCAGCATGGCCGAACTCGAGACTTTGACCGGCCACGCCGAAAAAGTGCTCCAACTCCTCGGTTTGCACTATCGCGTCATCGAGCTCTGCACCGGCGATATCGGTTTCGGCTCCGCCAAAACCTACGACATCGAGGTTTGGGCACCCGGACAAGGCAGTTACCTCGAAGTATCGAGCTGCTCCAGCTTTGGCGACTACCAGGCCCGCCGCATGAATCTCCGCTTCAAAGACGAGAACGGCAAAAACCGCATCCCGCACACCCTGAACGGCTCCGGCACCGCTTTGGCTCGTTTGTTCGTCGCCCTCGTCGAAACCTA
>JBKCXA010000912.1:0-11619 GCA_046316935.1 Prosthecobacter sp. | reverse complement strand
TTTGCCGCGTTTTTGCTCCGCTTCAAACAGGGCGATACCGCGGCCAGCCTCGTCTTCCGACACGGGACGACGAAAAGCACGCTCCATGAAGTTGGTGAGCCGTTCGCGGGGAGAAAGTAGTTTGGGCTTTAGCCCAATCGGCTGGTTATGAAGTGGTTTTTTTGGGCTTAAGCCCAAACTACTCTTCGCCTTGCCGCTGGTGATGAAGCCGAGGTCGTCGAGCACGAGATAATCACCGCTAAAGCGCGAGCCATCGACGAGCAGGGATTTCACACCTTCGCCCGGCACGGCGGCGAAGCTGAAGAAGGTCGTGCCCGCCGGTCCTTCGGCGATCATCGCACTCACGCTGCTGTCCGTGTCGTCGGTGAACTTCGCCGTGAGCGTCACCTGGCCCGACTGGCTTTTGCGACCGAGCACAAAGACGCCCAGTCGCGTGACCACCTCGTCCTCGTCGCCGTTTTCGATGCGGAAAGTCAGCTCGAAGCTCTTTTCGCCCTTGGTTTGATTCGTGAAGATGCGCGAGCCCGAGGTGGCCTTGACGGTGGCAAAGCCCGCGAGCCACAGATCGGCGTTCGGGTTGATCGTCAGCGCCTTCGCACCACCTGCGAAGCTCGTGCGCAGCAGACCGCCCTTGGCTGGAACGGTGGCGACCTTGCCCGCGCCATCGCCGGAGTCGAAGACACCGCCGATGCCGCCATCAAAAGCCTCCTGCACATCGGTAAAGAATGCCTGCGGGGCATTGTCCGCGATGTCTTCCGCTTTTTTCCACTGCTGCGCATCTCGCGCCATCGTGCGAGCGGCCATGAAGTTCAGCGCACCCTTTGGTGAGGCCTTTGCGACCGACTGCTTCTCGAACTTCATGCCAAATAAATGCGCCGCGCCCTCGCTGCGCGTGACCAGCTCCGGAGCGTTCACGATCTCCGTGGCGGCGGCGAGGTATTTCTCCAGCAGCAGCGGAGAGAAATCCATCGCATCACCGCGATTGCGATAGCCGTGCTCCGCGCGGTTGTCCCCCGGCAGACCGAGCTGGCGGCAGAGCACCGGATACTTTTGTCCATACTCACGCAGGGGCACTTTCACGGTGTCTGGCATCTTGCCGCTGGCAGGTTGGAAGTAGGATTTATCGCTCAGCGGCAGGCGCTCGGAAAACATGAACACATCCACATCCAGGCCGAAGAGGTCGCGCACGGCATTGTTATACTCCAGCCGCGTCAATCGACGCAGCGCAGGCTTTCCAGGGTCCACCGCTCCCAAAGCCGGATCAGGCCGTGCAGCGATGTCCATGATCCACGTCATCAATTCCTGCCGCTGCGTTGCGCTGGGCTGCGACTTCTCCTTCGGCGGCGGCATCTGGTGCGACTCCACCTTTTCATAAACCGCCCGCCACACCTCCCGATCCCCCATCACCGCCGCCTCATCGGTGAAGCGCGACAAATCGAGATCGCCCTTCTTCACCTCGCTGTCATGACATTCCAGGCAGTGCGCATCCAGAAAGGCACGGAAGTCCGCCTCGGCGGTGGCGGTGAAAAAAATCAAAACAAGCAGCGCGAACTTCATCACCATGAGCAACGGGTCGGCAGGCTTGTTCTGACAAATTCTCAAACTTGGTTCATCGCTCCGAAAATCCTACCGAACATGGCTTTGCTCACTTCGCGAGCAGCCACTGCGCGGCGTCGATGATGACGTGGCCGGTGGTGCCTTCGTTGCGGATTTCGAGCCAGCCGGTTTTGCCGGATTCGAAGCGGAAGGTGCCGAGGGGGAGCATGTTGAACTTCTCCGTGGGCTTTTCCTTCTGGTTCACGATCACCGTTTTTTCGCCATCGGCGTGGTGGATGATGACGGGGATCTTTTCAGCACGATTGCCGAGCGCGGTGTAGGCGATGGCGACGCGATATTGGCCTGCGGAGGGCAGATTCGGAGTGAAGCGGGCCTTTTGCTCGCCTTTGAGGCTGTCGCCATCGTGGCGGTAGCCCTGGCCGACGAAACCGGGGGTGGTGTGGCCTTCGGAGCTGAAGCCGGTCAGATCGGCCTCGCTGTCATCGACGACGATGCCGCCGAGCTGCTCCTTCGTGAAGGCGACATGCTCGGGCATGGGCGGAGACTCGAAGTCTAGCACCTGACCATCGGCGAGGAGCTTCTCTTTGAGCTTCGCGTAGTCGAGCTTTTGCAGCTCGACGTCATTTTCGATGGCGAGCACGGCGGCAGTGGCAGCGCTTTGGCCCATGACCATGAAGACGGGCTCCATGCGGATGCTGCCATAGGAGATGTGGCTGGCGCTGAGACACACGGGCACGAGCAGATTCGTGCATTCCTCGGCCTTCGGCGTGATGCTGCGGTAGCTGATCGGATACGGGCGCACGCCGATCTGGATGTCGCCCTCGTTGCGGGCAAAGCCTTCCTTCGTGACGTAGCGCTGGGTGTGGTGGCTATCCATGTTGTAGGCCCCCATGCCGACGCTGTCTTCGACGATGACGCGGCGTTTGCAGTTCTGCTCGCTCATGACGTAACCGCCAATCAGGCGGCGGGCCTCACGCACATACATCTGGCGCGGCCAGTTACCATTGTCGGTGAACTCATCCTTCGCGAGGCCCCACTGCGAGTAGTAGCTGCGGATTTTCTCGGGAACACGGGGATGGTTCGCCAAAGTCCACATGAGGCCTTTTTGATAGTCTTCATGGGCTTTCCAAATCTTCGCACGAGTGGCGTAGTCGCCATTCGGGTAGTCGTAGTTCATGCCGATCATGTCGGTGCTGAAGGCGAAGTTGTTGTTCGTGTCCGTCTTGCGGTTCGGCATCGGCGTGGGTGCCCAAGGATGACGCGGATCACCGGCCTCACAGTTGCGCAGCAGCAGTTCGAACTGCTTTTCGTCGTAGTTTTCGGGCTTCGGGAAGGGGACGCGATTGGAATCGTCGTCCGTGTTGCACATGCGGAAGTTGTAGGCCTGGATGCGGTGGTCGCCGTCGCCATCCTTGCCCTCAGGCATCGGCGTGACGCCCCAAACGAGGCCGCTGCTCGGATCGCCCGGCTTTACATACGGATCGACGTTTTTGATGAACTGGTGATGCTTCGCGCCGGCCATCTGCAGGCCGTTGATAGTCTCGCCATACTGTGAATTCGGCTCGCGACCGACGTGATAGCCCACACCGGCCTTCGCCATGAGATCGCCTTCGTAGCTGGCGTCGATAAACATGGCTGCTTCGAACTCCTTGCCGCTCTCCATGATGATCTTGGTGATGCGAGCGCCGTTTTTCACTACGCCCTTCTTTAAATCGAGGCGTTCACCGAACACCACCGTCACCTTGTCCTTCACCTTGGCGAGCATCGCGTCGTAAATCTCCGTCGCCGCGTGCGGCTCGAAGGTCCACATGGTGGTTTCGGTGCTGCTGTTGCCGTGCGGACGCTTGGCGAAGTATTGCTCACGCGTCTGCTGCTTCCACTTCGCCGCATCGGCGTAGTAGGTGAAGACATTCGAGTAAAACTCCCGAGAGATGCCGCCGATGGCCTTTTTGTTGCCGATGTCCGTCGCGCCGAGGCCGCCGGTGGTCAGGCCACCGAGGAATTTCGTCGGTTCGATCAAAACAGCCGTCTTTCCCATCCGTGCCGTCTGAATGGCCGCCGCGACACCACCGGACGTGCCGCCATAAATGACCACGTCAGGCGCGGCGAAGGCTTGGACGGCAAAAAGAGCGAAAAGCGATTTCAGGACAGGTTTCATGCGGGGCGCATTTCAACGCCTGCGAAAGCCCGATGCAATCATCAAACCCTCACCCCGGCCGCGATTTGCCCGCTCCGGGCAGGGCGCTGAGGAAGAAGTAACGCGGTGAGCGGAGGATGTCTCCCACCTCGCGGATGGCCATGCAAAAGAGGAGCTCGCCGAGACGCTGGTGGGCTTGAGGGTGGCGTGCGAGATGGTTTTCGAGGAAGGCACGCAAGCGGCGGTTGGCAGCGAATTCGATCATGACCGTGCCGAGGTTGAGAAAGGCGAGCAGGCCGAAGACGCTGGCGAAGGCGAGGATGGCGACTCGCGGCACGAAAACACGTCCGATCATCAGCCCAACGATCACCACGAGGGCAGCCACGGGAATGTAGCGGCACATGCGAATGACACTTTGACGCCATTTGAACTCGCCGAGACCTTCTGCGCTGGTTTGCAAGGCATGCGCGGCCTCATGCAACGCAGTGGCCCAGGCACTCAAGGTGGTGCCCTGGGCGGTCGAGGAATGCAGAAAGAGACGGCGGCGCACGGGATCGAAGTAGTCGGTGACCACGCCGTTGTGCTCCACGACCTGCACGTCCATGACGCCCTCGCTTTCGAGGAATTTCAGGGCGATCTCAGCGCCGTTGTGAGCCGTGGGGCTTGTGACTCGAGAACCTTTGCCCATCATCGCCGCATACTTGCCCGCTGCCCACTGGCTGATGCCGAAGGCGAGGGCCGCGAGGACGAGGAGGAGGATGAAAACCATGGGGTCAGTCCGCCTTCCGGTAGGCGACGATGCCCTGGGCGATGCCTTCGGCGATTCGGGCGCGGAATTCGCCGGTCATCATGCGGGCTCGTTCGGAGGGATTGCTGACGAAACCGCACTCGACGAGCACGGCGGGATTTTTCGTGGTGGCGCGGATGACGTGAAAACTGGCGCTTTTGACGCCGCGATGGATCATTTTGGTCCGTTGCACCAGATAGGCCTGGATGTAAGCAGCGAGTGTGTAGCTGGAGGAAAAGTGGTAGTAGGTCTCAGCGCCCGCACCACTGCCACCGCGGTTGTAGTTGTAGTGGATGCTGACGAAGATGGCATTGCCCACGCGGTTGCCGGTGGCGGAGCGGTCTTGCAGCGGAATAAAGACATCCCGGCTACGTGTCATGACGACCTTGAGGCCCTGTTTTTTGAGCAGTTGCTCGACCCGCCGCGCGGTGTCGAGGGCGAGGTGCTTTTCATACACATAGCCGATGGCCGCGCCGCGATCATGTGCTCCGTGGCCGGGGTCGAGAATGACGGTGTCAAAGGCCCGGGCGGCACTGCCGACGGCTCCGAGTATCACGATTAGGCTCAAAATCGAACCGCGGAGAAGGCGGGAGGCAAGGTCAACAAGGCGGGAGGGCGAGGCGCTGGGGAAAGACATGAGGCGGGAGAGAACGAGGCCTGTGTCACATTGCCCTCAGGCAAGAATGACGGGTGTAGTAAGCGATGCGGAGAGGACAGGGTCAAGATGGATTTCTGCCAGAGCAAAAGGCGGGCAAAAAAAATCCGCCGGACGCAGGTGCATCCGGCGGATCGAGTTTATCAAACTTTCAAATCAGTTGCCAAGCGGGGATGGGGCCGCGCCGGGGGGCGGGGCTGCAGGGGGGGCACCTGCTGGAGGCACACCGACGGGAGCCTGGCCGGGAAGGGGTTGTCCCAAGCCGCCGCCGAGAGGCTGGCCGAGTCCACCGCCCAAGGGGCCGCCAAGAGGACCACCGAGAGGATTGTTCGGGTCCATGCCCGGAACGCCACCCTGATTCTGAACACCGGCGCTGCTGGCGGGTGCGCCGGGGGCCTGAATGTTGAGCACCTGCTGTACCTGGCCAGGAGTGCCCTGGGTGAACATGTCGAGCCCTCCTGCCATCTGCTGGACGGTGACCATGCCGGTTTTGCCTTTGAGTTTCACGACTTCCGCACCACCGTCATTGCGGCCGATGATGATTTCGCTTCCTGGCCAGGTGCGTCCTGGTTTCACCTGACCGGCAAGGCTGGCATTCCACTGTGGAGGCCAGGTGGCAACGCCAACGTTTTCATAAACCAGAGGAATGTTACCTGCGCTGGTGTCCGTGAGACCTTGGGTCATGGCCCAGTGATTTTCACCGCTGGCAAGTGCCATGCCAAAATTGGGAGGCGTGCCGAGGTTGGCATCCGGATTGTAGCCGGCAGGGCAGCCAAAGATGCGTTCATCGGTGACGATCTCGTCCTGGATCATGAAGCGGAAGGCGTCGTTGGCGCTCAATGCGGTGCCGCCCGTGTAGGGATTCTGCACCGAGTCGGGATACTGGCTGTTGTAGCGCGTGGCAAACTGCTTCATCGAAAGGATGATCTGCTTGCAGTTGTTGACACCCTTCATCTGATTGCCCTGACGCTGGACGGAGTTGAAGGCGGGGACGGCGAGGCTGGCGAGAATGGCGATGATGGTGATCACCACGAGCAGCTCGATCAGCGTGAAGCCGCGATTGTTCTGTTTTTTCATGTCTATGTTTACGGGTATGTTTATGGGTTGGAGGATGCATCCCGCGGCTTTTGCCGGCAGGTGCTGGAGAATTAGAACAAAACGGCCTCTTTTTGGCGAGATAAATTTTGAGCCATTTGGTGGCCAGCCATGTTGCCGCAGCCGGGCTTTTGTGGCGATTGACAATAGTTTCGTCCCCGCCTTTGTAGGCGCCCCATTCCGGCCCCTGGCCCCAATCCGCGCCTTTCTACCGCCATGATCTACAACAATATCGTCGAAACCATCGGCCGCACGCCGCTTGTGAAGCTCAACAAGGTCACTGCGGGCCTGAACGCCACGATCGCCCTCAAGTGCGAGTTCTTTAATCCGCTCGGCTCGGTCAAGGACCGTATCGGCATGGCCATGATCGAGGACGCTGAGAAAAAAGGCATTCTGAAGCCGGATACGATCATCGTGGAGCCCACCAGCGGCAACACAGGCATTGCGCTCGCTTTTGTCGCCGCGGCTAAAGGGTACAAGCTCATCCTGACGATGCCTGAAACCATGTCGCTGGAGCGTCGCACGCTGCTTGCCCTGCTCGGTGCTGAACTCGTGCTCACCGAAGGGCCGAAGGGCATGAAGGGGGCGATCGCCAAGGCCGAGGAAATCGTCAAATCGACGCCGAATGCCTGGATGCCGCAGCAGTTTGAAAACCCGGCGAATCCAGCCGTGCACATGCGCACGACGGCCGAGGAGCTCTGGAATGACACCGATGGCAAAATCGACATCCTCGTCGCCGCAGTCGGCACCGGCGGCACGATCACGGGCTGCACGGAGGTCATCAAACCTCGGAAACCGAGCTTCCAGGCCATTGCCGTGGAGCCAGAGGCCTCCCCGGTCATCAATCAGACGCTCGCCGGCCAGCCTGTGCAGCCCGGCCCGCACAAAATCCAGGGCACTGGCGCCGGCTTTGTGCCTGCCAACCTTCATTTGAAGGACAGCGCTGGGAATACCCAGATCGCCGAATGCATCAAGGTGAGCAACGATGACGCCTTTGCCATGGCCCGCCGCCTCGCCAAGGAGGAGGGCATCCTCGTCGGCATCAGCACGGGGGCCAATGTGTGTGCCGCCATCCAGGTGGCGCAGCGTGCGGAGAATGCCGGCAAGCTCATCGTCACCGTGGCCTGCTCGACAGGTGAGCGTTACCTCTCCACCGCGCTGGCTGATGAAGCCCGGGCCAAGGTGGGTGCCTGAAACTGAGAACCGAGAACTGAATCTACCTTCGTGAGCCAAGAACCCTCCAACAACCCCGCCGCGTTTGATGCCTCCGCCGAGGAGCAGGCGCTGAACAGCCAGTTTAAAAAGGTCCTCATGCTTTTCGGCGTGATCGTGGCTGGTCTGGCCGCTTACGGCATCATCCAGCACAATGGGCGCGTCGCCGCTGAGGAGGCTGCCGAGGCTTTCACAGGAGCAAAGACCGCGGACGACTGCGATTTGGTGGCGAAAAAGCATCCCGGCACACCTGCCGCCGCCAATGCGTTGCTGCTCAAATCCACCCTGCATTGGGAGAAGAACGAGAAGACTTCCGCGGTAGAGGCACTGAAAGCCTATCTGGCCGAGCACAAAGACCACGCGTTTTACAAGGAAACGCTGCTCACGCTCGCCACTCGTCTGGAGGCCATGGGCGAGAAGAGCGAGGCGAAAGCCGCGTATGAGCGGGTGATCAGCGAACTGCCCGGCTCCGAACTCGCCCAACTCGCTCAGATCCGTCTTGGCGACATGCTCTGGGCCGATGGCAAGCAGGACGAGGCCAAAAAAGCCTACGAGGAAGCTGCCTCCAAGTTCCCTGGCATCACCGCTTTTGAGTCTGATGGCAAAACCCGCCTCGAATGGATCGCTGCCAGCCTTCCCACCAAGGAAGTCGATCCGCCTCCTGCTCCGAAGCCAGCCCCGAGCGCCACTCCAGCCATGCCCAATCTCAAACTGAACTCGGTCGAAGGCGGTCTCAGCCCGACGATCAAGATCGGCGATGCTCCGGCCATGCTGCAACCTCCGGCCGGAGTGCCTTCGGTGCCCACGGCTCCCAAGCCTGTCACTGCTCCTCCCGTTTCCACGCCTGCCGCTCCTAAGCTAGAGGTTCCCAAATCCGCCACATCGCCAGCGGTGCAGGTGCCTGCCAGCCCTGCTCCATCACCGGCCCCTGCTCCAGCTCCAGCGGCTCCGGCGGCCGTGAAGCCCTGATCCGGCATTTTGTGTGTTCGTAGATGGATGGGTGGGAGTTTCCCGTTGAACAATCGGGCCACCTTGTGGTCTGCTAGTGCCACCATGAAAACCACCTCCCTGCTTTTCCTTCTGGCTGCCGTCATGCTGCTCTCGAGCTGCGTCTCCAGCTCACCTCAATCACGCATCGAGAGCAACCCGCAGCTCTTTAACAAGCTCGGTGCCAAGGACCGCGAACTCGTCACGCGAGGGATGATCCGCGAGGGCATGACGAAGGACGCTGTTTTCCTTTCCTGGGGAGCTCCAGACCAGACGACGGCAGGCCGCAAAGGGGGGCGCGAGGTTGAAGAGTGGACCTACCTCGGGCAGCGTCCGGTGCGGACCATGTCGATGAACGTTGGATTTGGCTATGGCTACGGAGGGCGTTGTGGCCCTTGGGGTTACGGCCCCTGGGGATATGGTCCATGGGGCTTCGGACCGGGATGGGGCACCGATGTCGTCTATGTGCCTTACACAGCGGGTGTGGTGGGCTTTCGCAGCGGGCGTGTGATCGAATGGAAAGCGGCCAGCCGTTGAGGAACCGTTTGAGTGAGGAAGGGCTTTCCTCAGGACAAAGAAATCGAGATCGTGGCGCGTTCCTCTCATCCCATGAAATTACTCACCCTCGCCACCACACTCCTTGCCGCGATCTCTCTCAGTGCCGCGGACGCGCCCAAGTCGGTCTATGATGTCCCGCTGAAGGACATCGACGGTAAAGAAACCTCCCTGAAGGCCTATCAGGGGAAGGTCATGCTCATCGTGAATGTCGCTTCGAAGTGCGGAAAGACGCCGCAGTATGCGCAGCTCGAGCAGCTCAATCAGGAGTTCAAAAAGGATGGCCTCGCCGTGCTGGGCTTCCCCTGCAATGACTTCGGCAAGCAGGAGCCGGGCACCAACGAGGAGATCAAGGAGTTCTGTTCCACGAAATACAAGGTCACCTTCCCGATGTTTGACAAAATCGTCGTCAAAGGGCCGGAGAAACATCCGCTCTACCAGGTGCTCAGCGGTCCTGATTCGCCCTTCCCGGGAGATGTGAAGTGGAACTTCGGCAAGTTCCTCGTCGGCAAGGACGGCAAGATTTTGAAGCGCTTCGAGCCGGGTGACAAGCCGGACGCGCCAGCTGTGGTCGCCGCCATCAAGGAAGCTCTAGCCTCCAAATAAAAAGCCTGTAGCCGTTTTCGAGCCGCGCCGGTGTCATGCCAGCGCGGCTTTTTCTTCTCGGGGAGTTTTCAGGGCAGGTAGCGCCGGTAGATGGCCTCCAGTTTGTCGAGCATGACATCGATGCTGTGATGCTGTTCGACCATGCGGCGACCTGCTGCTCGCATGCGGTCGGTCTCGCTCTTTTGCTCGACGGCCTCGACGATACGGCGGGCGAGGGCTTCGTGGTCGTCGGAAGGGAAGATGCGGCCGGTTTTTCCATCCTGGACGATCTCCGGGATGCCGCCGCAATCGCTGCCGAGGACCGGAGTCTGGCAGGCGAGAGCCTGGAGGCCGATCTGGGGCACGCCTTCATGGCTTTTGGAAGGGATGCAGAGCAGGTCGAGGGCACGGAGCACCTCAGGCACGTCCTCCCGATGGCCCAAAAATGCCACGGCAGGCCCCACGCCCAGATTGACGGCGATTTGCTTGAAAAGCTCAAGGTCGCCGCCCCCTCCCGCCACCACGAACTGAATCGGCTGCTTCTGCTGGCGGAGCAGGTGGATGGCGCGGAAAAAGGTATCGTGGCCCTTCCAAAAGCGGAGGACGCTCACCATGCCTACCACGGGCGTCCCGGGCTGGACGGGCAGGGAGGCACGGGGGCCTTCCGGGGTGAAGCGAGCGGTGTCGATGCCGGTGGGCAGGGTGGTGATGTCCTCGGGGGCGATGGGGAAGATCTGCCGGAAATGGGAGGTGATTCGGTCGCTGGTGGTCAGGACGTGGTCGGCAAAGGTGGTGAAGGCATGCTTGCTGACGGAAGGATGAGGGTAATCGACGTCGATATGCCGGCTGCGGATCAGCAGCGGAGTGCGGGCCAGACGGGCGGCGATGCCGAGCAACCACCCGTCCTTCGAGCTGTGGGTGTTGACGATGTCGATCCGGTTCCGCCGCAGCCAGATGGCCAGTTGGAGGGCGTCGAGCGGGATGCGCTTCCGGTCGAACAGGCAGGGGACCATTCCCATGCCGAATTCCTGGGCACGGCGAAACGCCTGGGACTCCGGGTGGGCCACCAAAAAGACCTCGTGGCCACGCTGCTGAAAGCCTCGCAGTTCGGCGATTACCCGGTGTTCCTGACCGCCCCAGCCTCGCGAGCTTTCGGAGTGCAAAATGCGCCAGGGGCGGCGTTGGGGGCTGGCGGACGGTGAGGGGGCTTGGGGCATCATGGTTCCTTGTCTCAGTCCACGCAGGAATGCATCGAAAAAGTGGTCGGAATCTCAGGCGAGGACACGGCCTTGAAGCGGGATAAAGATACGGTTTAAGCGTTACATAAGGTGGGTGGGCCTAAAACAGCATCGGTTGCTCTTCTTCGCTTGGGCCTGCCTTGCTTCGACGCTTCTTGGGCCTGTCGTCACTGGCCTCGATGACCTCGGGAGGTGTTTCAGAAAGGGGTTCTGGCAGGGACTCAGGGACTGGCGGGGCAGGGGAGGGGGCTTCCACCTCTGCTAACGGCTCTTTCGTGAAGTCTTCAGGCATGTGAACAACTGCTTCCTCGTTCACTTCCTCTACTGTCAGCACTCCTTCATCTTCGGTTTTCACGGAAATGACGTGTTCTGGATCTGGTAATTTTTTCGGCTCGATTGACTTCAGAGTCTTTTGCTTGGCGGGCTTTTTGGTAACGCTGGAGGCGTTTGGTTTGCCTTTTCGCACGCGGTGCTGCTCGACTCGGCGGGCGGTGAGGCCTCTGACTTTGGAGGCGTTACCGTTGTGGCGGTCAAACTTGGGAAAAGCCAGTTTACCGTCGTTTTCCAAAAGCCATCCAGCCTGGATCAGGGCATCGGCAAAACCTTTGCGTCCGCAGACCTTGTCGATGAACTCTTTTGTAACGTTTAAATCGTTTGCTTGGATGCCGCTTAGCTCAGCCCAGGACCACAGCCGGACGAGCTTTCCGACCACTGCATCCGGGTCGATCCGGAGCCTGGTGGCGATGGCGCAGATTTCGGGTTTGTCGGGGGTGGAAACTTCGATTTTGATCCAGGGGCGTCGCATTTGAAG
>JBKCXA010000911.1:0-12122 GCA_046316935.1 Prosthecobacter sp. | reverse complement strand
AGCCGCAGTCGTCTTGTCCGGATCGTCCTCCGGCATCGTGCGGTCGATCTGCCGGGCGAGGGCCTCGATAGACTTCTCGCCCGTGAGCGGTTCGTCGTATTCATCCTCGACACCCTGGCCCTTGCTGCCGTGGCACTCGGCACAGAGCTTTTGATACAAAGCCTTGCCTGGATGCTCAGCGGGCGCGGCAACGGCGCACGTCGCGAGCATCCACAGCGCAGGCCATGGAAAGAGGGTTTTGGGAAATGTCGCAGCCATTGGGGGGATTTGGGGTTGGCTGCTACGATTAAACTCTCCGGCTGCTGTTCTTTCAGAAAACGTGGACACGGTTTCGAGAGGTGCGAAAGGGCCGGAAGGAAACTCCGAAAACAAGACGCCCCGCGTCTCTTTCGAGGCGCGGGGCGATTTAATCTGGCAACGTCCTACTTTCGCGGGGCCTATCGCCCAACTATCATCGGCGCAACAGCGTTTCACTTCCGTGTTCGGAATGGGAACGGGTGGGACCACTGTGCCATGGTCACCAGACTGCGATCCACAAGGAAATGAATCGTGTGTCTGGAGACACGGTTTAAACCATGTTCCCTGGCAACTGCATACAGGTAAAGAATCAAATTTGGATTGAGCTCGAACAATCAAGCATGGTTCGGAAATCGAACACAATGCAAGACAAACGGATGATTAGTATCTCTAAGCTGAACGCATTACTGCGCTTGTACCCGAGACCTATCAACGTGGTAGTCTTCCACGATCCTTCAGGGAAAGCTTATCTTGGGAGGAGCTTGGCACTTAGATGCTTTCAGCGCTTATCTCTTCCGCACATAGCTGCCCAGCGATGCTCTTGACAGAACAACTGGAACACCAGAGGTGCGTTAATTCCGGTCCTCTCGTACTAGGAATTAAACCCCTCAACTTTCCTTCGCCCACAGAGGATAGAGGACCGAACTGTCTCGCGACGTTCTGAACCCAGCTCGCGTACCGCTTTAACCGGCGAACAGCCGGACCCTTGGGACCTTCTCCAGCCCCAGGATGCGATGAGCCGACATCGAGGTGCCAAACTTCATCGTCGATATGAACTCTTGGATGAAATCAGCCTGTTATCCCTAGCGTACCTTTTGTCCGTTAAGCGACGGCAATTCCACATTAAACCGCCGGATCACTTTGGCCTGCTTTCGCATCTGTTCGACTTGTAGGTCTCACAGTTAGGCTGGCTTATGCCAATATACTCGTCACGTGATTGCCAACCACGCTGAGCCAACCTTCGCACTCCTCCGTTACTCTTTGGGAGGATACCGCCCCAGTAAAACTGACCGGCTGACATGGTCCCGAGCCCTGATTCAAGGGCCTCGGTTAGATCGTTCAATACCCAAGGGTGGTGTTTCATCGTCCACTCCATGATACCCGAAAGTATCACTTCAAAGTGTCCCACTTACGCTAAGCATGGAAACCAAACGACCAGTGACAGCTTACAGTTAAGGTGCATAGGGTCTTTCCGTCCTTCTGCGGGTAAGCAGCATCTTCACTGCTAATACAATTTCACTGAGCCCCTCGTTGAGACAGCGGACAACTCGTTACACGATTCGTGCAGGTCGGAACTTACCCGACAAGGAATTTCGCTACCTTAGGACCGTTATAGTTACGGCCGACATTCACGGGGACTTAGGTTCAGAGCTTCGCCTTGCGGCTAACCCCTTGCCTTAATCTTTCCGCATTGGTCACGTGTCACATCGTATACTTGGACTTTCGTCTTGGCACAATGCTGTGTTTTTGATAAACAGTCGGTTGTCCCCTTTCACTGCGACCCACTAAAAGTGGGCATCCCTTCTTCCGAAGTTACGGGACTAGATTGCAGAGTTCCTTAACGAGGTTTCACTCTTTCGCCTTGGTATATTCTACCCACCCACCTGTGTCGGTTTGCGGTACGGGCGGCCATGGAAAGGGCCACAACGCTTTTCTCGGCGGTCGGATCAAAAGACCGGATTTGGGTTACCCCGCCTCCTTCTGCCACTTTCAATCGGCATGCTTTCTCAATTTCCGCGCACGTGTGGTTTAACCATAGCCGGTGCAGGAGTATTAACCTGCTGTGCATCGCCGACGCCATTCGGCCTTGACTTAGCTCCCGACTAACCCTGGGACGAAGATCGTTGCCCAGGAAACCTTGGGTTTACGGCGGGGCGGGATTTCACCGCCCTTAACGTTACTTATGTCTGCATCCTCACTTCTGTGAACTCCACTGTCAGTCACCTTCGAGCTTCGACGCTCACAGAACGCTCCCCTACCACTGTATCAACCGTAGCTGATACAATCCAGAGCTTCGGTATAACGCTTATCGCCAATCATTTTCGGCGCGAGACCTCTCGATGAGTCAGCTATTACGCACTGTTTAAATGGTGGCTGCTTCTAAGCCAACATCCTCACTGTCAATGAAATCTCACTTCCTTTCCACTGAGCGTTATTTGGGCACCTTAGCTGCAGGGCTGGGCTGTTTCCCTTTCGACAATGAAGCTTATCCCCCACTGTCTTACTGCCATGCTACATTCGAGGGTATTCGGAGTTTGATTGAGTTTGGTAGGCGGGTGTGCCCCCTAGCTCATTCAGTGCTCTACCCCCCTCGATCAGCGCATGACGCTGCACCTAAATACATTTCGGGGAGAACCAGCTATTACGGGGCTTGATTAGCCTTTCACTCCTACCCACAGCTCATCCGAGAACGTCTCAAGGTTCACCAGTTCGGTCCTCCACGTCGTATTACCAACGCTTCAACCTGGCCATGGGTAGATCGCCACCGCTTCGGGTTCAGCCCGTGCGACTTGTCGCCCTATTCGGACTCGCTTTCGCTCCGCCTCCACCCCTGAAGGGCTTAGGCTTGCCACACAGACTGACTCGCAGACTCATTTTGCAAAAGGCACGCCATCACCGGACAAGCCGGCTCTGACACCTTGTAGGCATGTGGTTTCAGGTACTATTTCACTCCGCTCACGGCGGTTCTTTTCACCTTTCCCTCGCGGTACTTGTTCACTGTCGGTCACCAGAGAGTATTTAGCCTTATGCCGTGGTCGGCACATCTTCACACGAAATGCCACGTGGATCGTGTTACTCTGGGAATCCCTAGGCGTTGTCATGTTTTCGGTTACGGGCCTCTCACCCTCTTTGGAGCGATTTTCCATTCGCTTCACCTAACACTTCAACTGCCACATCGGGCCCCGAACCCCGGAGGTAAACCTCCGGTTTAGGCTGTTCCGCTTTCGTTCGCCACTACTGACGGAATCGCATTCGCTTTCTTTTCCTCGCCCTACTGAGATGTTTCACTTCAGGCGGTATTGCGTGTCCGCTCCTATGTATTCAGAGCGGAACGTGACGAGATGAATCGTCACAGGTTATCCCATTCGGAAATCTCCGGGTCAATGCCTGCTTGCGGCTGTCCGGAGCTTATCGCAGCTTACCACGTCCTTCATCGCCTTCTGGTGCCAAGGCATCCACTACATGCCCTAACTATCTTGCATTGCGCATGAACGATTTCCTTTGATGGCTCCGCGAACGGAGCCGGAAATTCATGCGCTTGATTTTTTGGAAACCTTTCGGTCTCACGATTTGCTCAATTAATTTTGTTTCTACCCTGTATGCAGTTGTCAAGGAACATGGACCTTAGATCACAAAGTCTGTGAGGAGTGGGTGGTGGGCAGGACTGGACTCGAACCAGTGACCCCCGCCTTATCAAGGCGGTGCTCTAACCAACTGAGCTACATGCCCGTCATTCCAAGCATGTATCACTTGGAGTTGGTGGAGGTAAGGAGACTCGAACTCCTGACATCAAGCTTGCAAAGCTAGCGCTCTACCAACTGAGCTATACCCCCGCTCATTCACAGAAAACAAAAGGCTAAATTGTGCGCTGCACCATTGCTGCACGCATAAAGGTTTTGCGGTGAGTTTCCTCATTCGCGAGCTTTCCGGCGTGAGCTGATGAAGCTTCGACCTTGTCCAGATGAGACGTGAGAGCGTCTCAGGACAATTCTCCATAGAAAGGAGGTGATCCAGCCGCAGGTTCCCCTACGGCTACCTTGTTACGACTTCATCCCAGTCACCAGTCTTGCCTTAGGGCACTGCCTCCTTGCGGTTGGCGCATGCACTTCGGGCGAAACCAGCTCCCATGATGTGACGGGCGGTGTGTACAAGACCCGGGAACGTATTCACGGCGCCGTAGCTGATGCGCCATTACTAGCGATTCCGACTTCATGGAGTCGAGTTGCAGACTCCAATCTGAACTGGGCCCAGTTTTATAGATTTCCTCCACCTCGCGGTATCGGATCTCATTGTGCTGGGCATTGTAGTACGTGTGCAGCCCTGGTCGTAAGGGCCATACGGACTTGACGTCATCCCCACCTTCCTCCTAGTTGATCTAGGCAGTCTGATTCGAGTGCGCCGGTAAACCGGGTGGCAACAAATCACAGGGGTTGCGCTCGTTGCGGGACTTAACCCAACATCTCACGACACGAGCTGACGACAGCCATGCAGCACCTGTGCAAAGCGCGTATTGCTACGCTATCCGCCTTTCAGCGGAGACACAATGCATGTCAAGACCAGGTAAGGTTCTTCGCGTTGCATCGAATTAAGCCACATACTCCACCGCTTGTGCGGGTCCCCGTCAATTTCTTTGAGTTTTAATCTTGCGACCGTACTTCCCAGGCGGCACGTTTAACGCGTTAGCTCCGGCACGGGCGCGGTCGATTGCGCCCATACCAAACGTGCACCGTTTACTGCCAGGACTACCGGGGTATCTAATCCCGTTCGCTACCCTGGCCTTCGTGCCTCAGTGTCAGTAACTGCCCAGTGACCTGCCTTCGCCTTTGGTATTCCTCTAGATATCTACGCATTTCACTGCTACACCTAGAATTCTAGTCACCTCTTCAGTACTCGAGCATGGCAGTATCGGATGCAATTCCGAGGTTGAGCCCCGGGCTTTCACATCTGACTTACCACGCCACCTACGCACCCTTTACGCCCAGTGATTCCGAACAACGCTTGAGACCTCTGTATTACCGCGGCTGCTGGCACAGAGTTAGCCGTCTCTTCCTCTTGTGTTACCATCAATTTGCAAAGGTATTAGCCCCGCAACCTTGTTCACACATGACAGGAGTTTACAATCCGAAGACCTTATCCTCCACGCGGCGTCGCTCCATCAGGGTTGCCCCCATTGTGAAAGATTCTCGACTGCTGCCACCCGTAGGTGTCTGGACCGTGTCTCAGTTCCAGTGTGGCTGGTCGTCCTCTCAGACCAGCTACCCGTCGTTGCCTTGGTGGGCCGTTACCCCGCCAACTAGCTGATAGGCCGCGGACCAATCGGGAAGTGACAGGCCTTGCGGTCCCCGTCTTTGATCTCTCGATCACATGCGGTATTAATCCAAGTTTCCCTGGGCTATCCCCCGCTTCCCGGAATGTATCCACGTGTTACGCACCCGTTCGCCACTAGACCATCACTGTATTGCTACATTAATGATCCCGTTCGACTTGCATGTCTTATCCACGCCGCCAGCGTTCGTTCTGAGCCAGAATCAAACTCTCCAAAAAAAATTGGTGCTGGCTTTATTAAAAGCCAGCCAAATTGAGACCGTGAGCATTCCTGCTCACAGCTGCATGCAGCTTTGGCATGCAGCGCACAATTTAGCCTTTTTGTTTTCGAGTGGTGGCTCGCATTTCTGCTTGGCCATCCACTACTTTGTTTTCTGAAAGATCATTTCTGACTGAGGGATTCGTGAGCTGCTTTTGCGTCTCGCGTTTCCGTTTGTCAGCCGCTGCTTTTCGCTGGCGGGCAAACAGACTAGTACAGGTCAGAAACTGCGCAACAGGATTTTGATCTTTTTTCATTTTCTCGCCGCGGTTTTTTTTGAAAGAACGAGATAACGGTCTTGACTTTCCTCGCGGCCTTCAACTTGAGCCACGCACGTGATGCATGGTTCTGGCGGTCACTTTTGTCGCGCTCACAGAGAAGCATCAAAGCTGTCTTGTGATCAATCATACGGATCGCTGTTGCGCCAAGCGGACGATCCTCGTTGAGCTGGATTCACTTCATGCGTGCATTCCGCATTGAGCGAAACACCAGCCATGCCGCGACATTGATCACTGCCATCGCTGCGAGGAGCTGTGTCATCGTCGTGGTGATGCTCTCCTTCCCCAAACCGCTGCCGACGAGGCTGAAGGCGATGTTCAGCGGCAAATAACCGAGCGATGTGCCGAGCAGAAAACGCGAGTGACGCACCGGCGTCATGCCGATGAGCACATTCAACACGATGCCGGGCACCATGAGCTGCCGCGCCCAGAAGACCCGCGTCACGGAAGGCTTCTTGAGCATGGTCTTCAGCCACGGCCACTTCTCAGCACGTGCCTCCGCGGCCCGACGGAAGCCATGGCGTGACAAGATGAAGGCGCCGTAAGATCCGAGCGTGGAGCCCACGAGCGAGAGCACGAGCCCTTCACCAAAGCCAAAGATGAGCCCGGCCGCTGAGCAGAACGCGAGACGCGGCACGCCCATCATCACGGCGCCCGCTGTGACGAGCATGAAAACCGCATGCGCCATCCAACCGAATTCGCGCACGAAGCTCTTCCATGTCTGCACGTTCGTAATCCATGCCTTCATCGGCGTGAAGTGCGCCAACGCCATGAACGCGGCCACGACGAGCACGGCCGTGAGCACCTGGCGTGTCTCCTTGCCAAGCGCACGCGAGGTCTCCTGCTCGACCTCGTTGGAAATCATGAGGTCGTTTTGCTGATCAGGCGGCTCCATCATTGCAGCTTCCAGAGCTTCGCATCGCTGCGCACGTAGATCGCGCCACCAGAGATGGCGGGCGTGGTGAGCACGGTTTCCTTGAGCTCGATTTCCTGCGTCACTTTGCCCTCGGGAGCATCGGGGTCGATGGTCTGGAAGATGCCACGCTCATTGACGATGTGGATGCGCTTGCCCGCCGCGACGGGCGAGCCGCTGAAGGGGCCTTTGAGGCGCAGCTTCCAGGCTTCATCGCCGTTTTTGGTGCTCGCTTTGATCAGCACGCCTGCGCCATTCACGACGTAAAGGTGATCGCCGAGCACGAGCGGGCTCGCGGTGCCGGGATTGAGCTTCTCATTGCGCCAGAGCTGCGTCACCGAGCCTTTTTCCGGCGCGAGAGCCGTGATGCCTTTCGACACTGCGTAGAGCAAATCACCGCTCACGACGCTCGATGGGATCGTGCTGGCTCCGTCTTCGTAATTCCAAACCGTTTTGCCGGTCTGTGGATCGACGCCGAGGATGCCTTTGCTCGATTGCAGGGCGGCCACGCCTTTGACCAAGGTGGCGCTGGTCCAGTTTGCGGCCTTCGGACGCTCGAGCTTCCACTTGTTCACGCCCGTGGCCACATCGAGGCCGGCGGCGAAGGATTCCGCGTCGTTCTCGCTTTGCACGACGAGCGTGTTGCCGATCACGACAGGCGATTGCGACATGCCGAGGCTGTTGCTCGCATTCGGATAGTCGAAGGTCAGCCCGCGGAGCCAGAGCAAGTTGCCATCGAGGTCGAAGGCAAAGAGATCATTCGACGAAAACAGCGCGAAGACGCGTTCGCCATCGCTGCATGGCGTGTTCGCGGCCACACAGGTCTTGTTGTGCGACATCGTGCGGCCCGTGGCACGCATCGCACGCTCCCAGCGCTTCAAGCCATCCTTCGCGTTGAAGCAAAACACGTGCAGCGTGTCCTGGCCGGGGCCGCTAGAGCAGGTGACGAACACTTTGTCACCCACCACGATCGGCGCAGAGAGCCCACGACCCGGCAGATCCGCCGTCCACGCGATCTTCAACTCGTCCGCAGGCACCTTGGCCTCCGTCGATACCGCTGCGGCATTTGGTCCGCGGAATTGGAGCCAGTCAGCGTGGGCCCAGGATGAAAGGGAGAGGCTGAAAGCCAAAACAAGGGTCGTCTTCATGGTCTGCACTGGGGTGTCTGGTTTTATCTTTTAGTTCTTTGCCACGATCGCTGTGCCGGTGGCATCACACACGCGGAGCTGGAATTCCCACTCGACGGTCCATTGCTCGGTCTGCTCGTTTTGGCAGCACTTCACGAGGAGGGTGTTCTTACCCTTCTTGAGCTGGCAGGGGAGTTTGTATTGATCGAGCTTGGCACCGCGGTGGTATTCATCGCGGGCGAAGAGCAGCTCGCCATTCAGCCAGACCTTCCACCCGTTTTTGCAGCCGATGCGGATCTCTGCGGGACGGCCCTCGGAGCTCACGAAGTCGGTGGCGGCATAGCCGGTGACGCTCTTCTCCATGCCGAAGGGCTTGTTGAAGTCGATTTTGCCATACTCGTCCTTGCTGGTGAAATCGACCCACTTGGCCTCCTTGCCCTTGCCTTCATAGGCGGCGTCGAACTTGAGCTCTTTTTCCGGTGGATACACGGTGTCGAAGCCGGTGCGATCTGCATTGCTGAACGGGGCGATGAGCTTCCAGCTCATGAGAAAGCCAAAGTGCGTGGGCAGATCGACCTCCTGGCCGAGATCACGCAGCTTCTTCGCGAGCGTTTTGATCTGGTCCTCGTCGCGAGCACCATCGAGGCCTTTGCGATAGGCGAGCACGGCGGCCGTCTTTTCCTGGGCGGCGAGCGCCTTGTCGCCCGTCTCGATGAGCTTGGCCACGGGATGACGACGAAGCTCGCTGCTCACATCGTTGATCAGCGTGGGTGTCAAAGACTCCGCCAGCTTGCCATCAGCACGCTGGATGAGGTCAAAGGCCACGACGCGGGCACCGGGGCTGTTCTTCGAATCCTTCAAAAAGGCCACGAGAGCCTCGACCGGCATCTTTTTGGCCTTCAGCGCCTCATCGGCGATCACGCCCACGGCGGCCCGCAGCCAGTTCTCGGCGAGCGGATTGGCCCCGTTCATGCCTTTGAGCACTTCAGGCAGATTCGAGGCATCTGCTTTCGTGATCTCCTGCCAGGCCTTGGAGGCCTCGGCATTCCCCTGCCCTTCCTTTTGCACCGCCCGCAGGGCTTCGAGAGGTTTTGACAGATCCGCCAGCGCAGGCAGCGGCAGGCTGGCGAGTAGAAAGAGAGACGTGAAAGTCAGCTTCATGGCGTGGGAGTTCATGCTTTCACAAACAACGCCTCCCGCCAAGCCGGAGTTTCGTTTCGTCTCACATCGACGCCGAAATGCGAAGCTGCTCGGCGATCTCGTGGATGAAGCGGTAGTTTCGCGTGCTCTGCGCCACGGCAAAGGCGAGCAGCAGAACGGCCACGGGCACGCCGAGCGTCTTGAACTTGTCCAGCGCACGGCCCACGCCGATGCCGGTGAGGGCGACGACGGCGGGTGTCCACGCGGCGGATTGCAGCAGACGCTCGCCCGGATCTTCGAGTGCCCCATAAAACAACACCTGCCAGCCGAGCATCAACAGCGCCCCGGTGGCCACGCCGGAGTGCTCCGCAGCGGTGGGCAAACCGGTGAGGCCCAGCAGCATGAGGATCATCCAACCCGCCCACACCGCATGGCGGAAGTCGAGCACGAACCACTCCTCATCCACGAGCGACACCGTGCGCCGCGTCTTGCGCTCCAGCGCCTTGCTTTGATCGAGCATCGTCGGCGTGGGGGCGAGGATGTTGGTGAAAAACACATCCTGCAGCCGCGAGACCCACGGCGTCAACGCCGCACGCTCCTTCGCTTGATGCAGTGTGGTCATGGACGACTTCGCCACGTCAAAGACATCCATCTGGCTCGACTTCGGATACCACCAGCTTTGCAGCATCAGGCCGCCAGTCGCCACGAGGCTGAGCAAACCGAGGCTGCCGACCACGGCGGGCACGGGCTTGAAGGTATCCGTCGTGCGCCAACGCCACACGGCACGACTCGTCGCCAGGATCGCCACCGGGATGAGATTCCAGTGCGAGCACAGCACGGCATACAGCGCCGCCGCGGAGAACTCCCACCACTGCGCCCGCTTGCCGCGAGCCATCGCCGTCAGCATGCCGGTGAGCCCCAGCATACTGAAGATCTGCACCTGCGGCACCGCCGTGAAAACCGTCGCCGTGGTCGAAAAGCCGAGAATCGCCGCAAACAGCACCGCGTTCCAAGTGTTCAGCCCGCTCCAGAGCAGCAGTTGGTAGAGAAAAACCACCATCAAAGCCCCTGCAACACCTTGCAGCGTGCCCACGGCCATTTTCTTGGCCTCGTTGGCATCTTTGGAAAAGGGCCGCCAGCAGGTCTCCAGCACCGCCACGGGGATGCGATGCACCAAAAGGAAGCTCGAAGCCGCACCGGTGCCCTTTGACCCCGCATCAGCACCCGGCAGCGTGAGGTCTGCATGCACTGCCGCCGCATCCGCGCCCAGCACCACGCCGTCCTTCAAATAGACCGTGGTTTTCACCAGCTCCAGATGCCCTGCGAAGAAGAAACTGTAAAACGCCGTGAACAACAACGCCCCCATCCCACGCCAGCGGCGGTGGAGCTTGGCGGTGAGCTTCGGATCGGTTTCGGGGACGGGCATGACGCGGGAAATGAAACCGATCCCCCCGGACCTGACCAGCGCACATTCACGGATGCGCCCAATTTTATCTCTGGCACCGACGTTCTTCTCCGCGCACAATTCCGCCCATGAAAACGACCCTTCCTCCGATCCTGGAGTCCAAGCTCGCGGACTTTCGCCGCCGCGTTTGGGTGGTGAAGGTTTTGGAAGGCATCCTCGCGGGCTGCGTGGGCTTGCTCGCCTCGTGGATCGTGCTGTTCGGGCTGGATCGCGTGATGGAAACGCCCGCGTGGATGCGCTGGACGCTGCTGCTTGGCGGTTCGGCGGTGCTGGGGCTCGGGCTGCCGCTCAAATGGCATCGCTGGGTGTGGCGGCAGCGGCAGTTGGAAGATGCGGCTCGGTTGTTGAAGCGCACCTTCCCGCGGCTCGGCGATCAATTGCTCGGCATCGTCGAGCTTTCGCGGCATGAGGATGCCAGTCGCAGCGAGCGACTCGTGCAGGCGGCCATGGCGCAAGCGGCGGACGCGGTGAAGGACAAGGATTTCACGCACGCGGTGCCGGAGGCTCGGCATGCACGCTGGGCTTGGGCGCTCGCGGGCGCTGCGGTGCTCACCCTCGTGGCAGCTTTCGGTGTGCCGGAGGCCGCGTGGAATGCCGCGCAGCGCTGGGCCATGCCGTGGAAGAACATCGAGCGCTTCACCTTTGCCCGCATCGAGCCGCTGCCTGAAAAGCTCGTCGTGCCGCTGGCGGAGCCGGTGAAGCTCACGGTGAAGCTCGACAAAGACACACGCTGGTCGCCGCAGGCCGCGAAGGCGAGCCTCGAAGGCCTGCCGTTGCTTCAAAGCACGCTCAAAGACGGCGCGTATGTGCTGGCGCTGCCGCCGCAGAAGGATGATGCCACGATGAAGCTCTCGCTCGGCGATGTGCGTGAAGAAATCGCCGTGCTGCCTCGCGCCAGGCCGGAGCTGACGACGCTGGCCATTCGCACGAAGCTGCCAGCGTATCTGAAATACCAAACGCAGCCGGTGATCGAGGTCCGCGGCGGTTCGGTGAGCGTGCTGAAAGGTGCGCAGGCCTCCATCGAAGCCACCGCGAGCCGTGAACTCGCCAGCGCCTCGCTCGATGGCAAAGCGCAGTCGGTTTCCGGCGATAAGATGACGACTAGCTTCAGCGAACTCGCCGCTGACGCGGAGAAAACGATGACGTGGAAGGATCGCGATGGTCTGGAGCCTCGCGAGCCGCTCGTGCTGCGACTTCATGCCGTCGAAGACGAAGCACCGAGGCTTGCCGCGCGTCGCGAATCGCCGGAGCAGGTTGTTTTGGACACCGAAGTCGTGACCTTCGAAGTCGATGCGCAGGATGACTTCGGCATTCCACGCATCGGCCTGGAATGGCGTGGCGTGAACGAAGAAGGCGCGAAGGGCGACAAGATCGCCGCGGCCGGTGAACCGGAGAAGAAGACTCTCAACGCGAAAGCCACCTTCTCCGCCGTGCGCGATGGCGTGACGCCGCAAACGCTCGAAATCCGTGCCTGGGCCGAAGATTACCTGCCGGGGCGCAAACGCGCCTACTCCGCCGCTTTCCAGCTTCAAATCCTGAACAAGACCGATCACGCGCTGTGGCTCACCGAGCAGTTCGGCAAATGGCTCGAATCCGC
>JBKCXA010000910.1:0-10873 GCA_046316935.1 Prosthecobacter sp. | reverse complement strand
GGCTCCACCGACTGGCAGCTCACACGGATGCGGCTCGATGGCAGCGGCTATCGCTCAACGGTGATCGAGGGCTACTGCTCGCGGCAGTCCGTGAAGGCTGGCGAGGTGCTCGATGTCTTCGTGAGCACGAAACCTGCGGCGCAGTTTAAGTTCGAGATCTTCCGCACCGGCTTCTACGGAGGTCGCGGTGCACGCAAATTGGCCGAGTTGGGACCTTTTGAGGGCAAAGAGCAACCCACGCCTGGCATTGGCGAAAAACGCCTTCGCGAGTGCCAGTGGGAAAAGTGCACGTCCATCACGATTCCGGCTGATTGGGTGAGCGGCGTGTATCTCGGCCGCCTCACCACGCTGCCGCCCACGCCTGACGAGCCTTACTGGCAGAGCTACGTCGTCTTCATCGTCACCGATGATCGGAAGGCGGACATCCTTCTGCAATGCAGCGACAACACCTGGCAGGCCTACAACAAATGGCCGGACGATTACTCACTCTACACCGATCCGAAGGGCAATCAGGGCTCGACGAGCGATGTGAGCTTTGACCGGCCCTACGCGAAGTATGCGCAGATCTATGAGAACCCGCAGTCTGTGGGCAGCGGTGAGTGGCTGTGCTTCGAGTTCCCGCTCGCCTACTGGCTGGAAGAGCAGGGCTACGATGTGAGTTACTGCTCAAACGCGGACATGATCACGCCGGATCGCGGTTTGAAGTGCAAGGCCTTCATCAGCGTGGGGCACGATGAGTATTGGGACATCCGCCAGCACGACAGCGTGGCGAAGATGCGCGATGAGGGCGTGAATTTGCTCTTCCTCTCCGGCAACTCCGTCTGCTGGGTCACACCTTTCTCGCCAAACGCCTCCGGCGTGCCGAACCGCCGCATCTTCCGTGGTGGACCGTATGGCGGCGACTACACATACGCCGTCGATCGCGAGAAGAAGTATGGCCCTTATCCGCATCGCGGACCTGATGAAGGCTACCTCATGGGTGTGCGAAACATCTCGCCCGTCAATGGCGGTGGCGATTGGACCTGCGTGAAACCCGAGCACTGGATTTTCGAAGGCACGGGCATGAACACGGGCGATTCGATACCCGGCATGATCGGTTGGGAATACCACGGCGATCCACCGAAGGACCTGCCCGGTCTCGAAATCCTCGCCGCGGGCACCGCTTTTCAAGGCGGGCGAAATCCCCAGCAATGGCAGGCCGTCATCTTCGATGGCCCGAAGGGGAATTTCATCTTCAATGCCTCCACCATCTGGTGGGCGCAGGGCATGAGCAAGCCGCCCGGCCACATGCCCGTGTGGAGCCACTACTCGCGACCTCACGGCGCAGACAAACGCGTTCAGCGCATCACGGCCAATCTGCTGCGAAAAGCGCTTCAGTGAGCCTTCTTGGCCTCGCCGAGCAGCTTGAGGGCTGTTTCGATCAGTTTCTCGCCGCTGCCAGCCTCACCGCGGGCACTCACGATCTCGTAATTGCCCTGCGGGTAGGCTTCTTGGTTCGGGATGTAGCCGATGCTGCCGTTAGAAAGCTCCGCGATGAAGGTGTGCTTGAAGGGCGAGGCCTTCTTCAGTGCCAGGCCCAGCTCGACAAAGATTTCGCCCGGCAGCGCCACGACCGCCACCTCGTCGCTCAGTGCCATCACCTGCACCTCGGCGAGCAGCGGCTGGTCCTTCTTGTCGATCGTTTCAAGGATGCACACCGTCTCCGCCATTGGCACGGTGCCAAAATTCTTCGTCACCATGCTCGCCGCCATGTCTTTGGCCTTCGCGATCTGCGCCTCGGTGAAGCTACGACGCTTCAGCGTGACCTGCTCTGACCGGATGCGCGGTGCAAAGGCCTCGGTGGGCTTCAACTGCGGCCACGCGGCATCCACCGCATCCGCCAGCGCCGTGCCCAGCTCCAGCGTGCTGCGGCGTTTGCCCGTCATGTAATCCGTGTGGTTGATGTTTCCACAGGTGCCATTGGCAAAGACGGAGATCATGTCCGGGCCGTGACGCTCGCTAACCAGCCGCGTGAACACGCCCGGATAGTCTGCGGAGATCTTCACGCCGCCGCCGACCGAGGTGGGATGCATGGCAAAGTTCAGCAACGAGGCCACCGGCTTGTCCGCGGCCTCAAACACCAGCACGCCCACCTCCGGATCCACCGGACCCGCCGGGCGATCCTGCGGCGTGAGCTTCTGTGGCTGCCAGATGGCCTCCTGCTGACCTTCGCGCAGGATGCGGCGGTTAAAGCTGATGCCCTCCGCCCGGCCGATGGCCACGCGGGCCTTCACCGGCCTCAGGTTCGCCTTCGCCTGCTTCACCGATTCGGCGATCCACACCGGCAACTGGCTTGTGTAGCTCACTCCCGCGGGCGAGTTCACCTTCGTGATGTCATCCATCATCGAGCCTCGCGGCTGCTGCGGCCCGGTGTGCGTGTGCGTGCCGGAGATCAGCACATGATCCCCCTCGATGCCGCATTGCTGCTGCACCAGCTTCCGCGCCGCCGCCACGATGGGCCGCACCGTGCCCGAGAGATCCAGCACGACGATCACCGCATGCGTGCCGTCCTTCTCCATCACAATCGTCTTTGCATAAAGCGGATCGAGCACGCCCGCCGACCCGCGAAACTTGTAGTAACCACCCAGCGGCGTCCCGTCCTTTGGCGTGATGTCCACTCTCGCCGCCCCCACCCGGAAGTCCCCGGCGAAGGTCGATGAAACGAGAGCAAGCAGGCAGGTGAGAGTGCGAAGGGACATGCCCACCATACGCGGCTCAGCACTCGCGATTTCATTCCGTCGGCGAACTCCTGGTCATTCGTTTGGGACGGCAAAACCAGCCCACGGGGTGGCGAGGTTGAAACGGAGCAGAATTGCCGCTTGGCAAATCGCGAAGTTTCGCCAGCATGCCCGTCCAACGCTGAGAAACGCAGGGCACACGCCCGCTTTTCCGCGCCGACATTCCAACCCTGGAGCAAGCGCATGAACGAAGTGTTGAATAAAACCAACGTGCTGGTTTTGAACCGGCATTGGCAGGCCATCGACGTGAAAACCCCCATTGAGGCTTTTGGCATGATCGCTGCGGGAAATGCCACCGCCCTCGACATCGACCCCGGTGGTGACATGCGCCCTGTGACCTGGGAGGAATGGATCAAGCTGCCCGTCCGTGAGCAGGACTCCTCCATCGGCACCGTGAACCGTGCCATCCGCGTGCCTTCCGTCCTCGTGCTCGCCCGCTATGACAAGGTGCCGAAGCGCCGTCCGAAATTCTGCGCGAAGGCGATCTGGGAACGCGATGGCGGCGTGTGCCAGTACACCGGCCGGAAGCTGCGTCCGCACGAGGGAAACATCGACCACATCGTGCCGCTCTCCCGCGGCGGAGCCACCAATTGGGAAAACTGTGTGCTGGCCGACCGCCGCGTGAACAGCCGCAAGGGCAACAAGCTGCCCGAGGAGGCCGGGCTGAAGCTCATGCGCCGTCCCACCGTGCCGCCGGAGCTGCCGGTGACCCATTTGATCCGCAATCCGCACAAGATCCGCGATTGGGAACCCTTCCTCCAGCATGTGAACGCGGCCGCCTCTTGAGCGGCGTTGGAGCTTTTGTTGCGTGTGAAGCCGGGCGCGGCACTCTGCGCACCTTATGAAACGCAACCGCCTCGGCCGCACCGGCATCGTCGTCACGGACATCTGCATGGGAACCATGACCTTTGGTCTCCAGAGCGATGAGAAAACTGCCTTCGCCATCATGGACCGGGCGCTCGACGCGGGGATCGACTTCTTTGACACTGCGGAGATGTATCCCGTGCCGCCCAGCGCTGAAAAGTTCGGCATCACCGAGCAGATCGTCGGCCGTTGGTTGCGTGGCAAAACGCGTGGTGAGATCATCCTCGCCACCAAGGTCACGGGCCCGGGCCATGGCTGGTTCCGCCCGCCGATCCGCGGTGGCTTCACCGCGTTGGATCGCCGCCAGATCTTCCAGGCCTGCGAGGACAGCCTCCGCCGTCTGCAGACGGATTACATCGACCTGTATCAGACCCACTGGCCGGATCATGGCATGGAGCAGGAGGAGACGCTCACGGCCCTCACCATGCTGATCGACCAGGGCAAGATCCGCGCCTGGGGCTCCAGCAATGAGACCTGCTGGGGCGTCATGAAAAATCTCTGGGAGGCGGAGAAGCACGGCCTGGCCCGCATGGCCTCCGTGCAGAATAATTTCTCCCTCATCAACCGCCGCTGCGAGAGCGAGCTCGCGCAGGTCTGCCGGAAGGAAGGCGTCAGCCTGCTGCCCTACTCACCGCTCGGCGGTGGCGTGCTCACCGGCAAATACAACGACGGTGCGCTGCCCTCCGGCGCCCGGTTCACCGATTACATCCAAAACGGCGGCCCGCGGCAGAAGCGCATGGCATCCCGTTTCGTCAATGAGCGCACGCTGGAGACCACCGCGCGTCTTCAAATCATCGCCCGCGACATCGGCGTCAGCGTCACGGCGCTCGCACTCGCCTGGAGCCGTCAGCATGACTTCGTCGCCTCCACCATCGTCGGCGCGGTGACGATGGAGCAGTTCGAGGAGAGCTTGAAAGCGGCCGACCTCATCCTCGATGCCGAGACTCTGGCCCGCATCGACGAGATCGACGCCGCCATCCCGAATCCCATGACCGAGGACGGCCTGCGGCGGCTGTGAACACGCCGATCATCGCGGAACGGCGAATAGAGGATCACGGAGCTACACTTCGGCCATTCCTCCATTCGGCGCTGCCTTACGAGTAACTTCACACCGCGATCTTGGGAATAGACGATAACGCTGCCGCGGCTCTGAGCCCGCCTATCGCCTATCGTCTATTCCTTCGTGGCAGGGCTGGTTCCTCACGCCCCGCGCAGCGAGCCCATCTTGTTCAGATACCACTCGAAGAACTCCGGGCCGTAGAACAGCCAGAGCAGCGCACCGAGGGCCAGATAGGGGCCGAAGGGGATCTTCGCGCCCCATTCCGCACGACCGGTCACACGGGCCAGCAGCGCCACCATCGTGCCGATGACAGACGCGGCGAGGACGGTGAATAGCACACACTTCCAGCCGCAGAAGGCACCGATCATCATCAGGAAAAACACATCGCCCATGCCCATCGCCTCGCGGGGGATGATGAGCTGCGTGATCTTGCCCTGCAGCTTCGTCACGTGCTCCAGCGGAAATTCCTGGATGTCATTCGCCTGGCGCACCTTCAGCTTCTCCATCCACAGCTCCGCCGTCGTCTTCACAAACTGGTGATTGTTCACATGCAGCTCCTCGCAGGTGATCAGCATGCGGTCGCTCGCCCGCATGAAAATATCCTCCCACGGCATCTCCGTGTCGGCAAAGCGCACCACCGGCGGCTTCGTGTCATCCGGCTGCGCCACCTCCCAGCTCACCGATTGCTCAAAGACATGCTTTTTGCGGCCAAACGCCATCTTCCCCAGCTCCACCACGATCCACAGGCCGCCGAGCCCGATCGCCGCGCTGCCAAAGGCCATCAGCAGGCCGCGCACATGCTCGCCCGGAGCCTCGCCCACCAGTTGCGGCACCCAGAAGGACGCCAGCAGGCCCACCGCCGCTCCGCCAAAGGTGATCGAGTGCGGCAGGATGAAATGCTCGATGTCGATGAAGCTCCCGGAGATCAGCAGGCTCAGGAAAATCCACAGGCAGAGCACCTGCGGCCCCCACAGGCTGATCTGCGGCCAGGGTCCGTGATGCAGCCAGAAGACCGCGTAAAACAGCAGGCCCGTCAGCAGCTCCACAAAGAAGTAGCGGCTTGAGATCGGCGCCGAGCAGGAGGCGCACTTCCCGCGCAGCATCAGCCAGGAGAAAAGCGGGATGTTCAGCCACATCGGGATCTGCTTCTTGCACGTCGGGCAGAAAGAGCGCTTTGGATCATTCACCGAGATGTTGCGCGGCACGCGGTAGATCACCACGTTGAGAAAGGAGCCGATCCCCGCGCCCATGAAAAAGGCGAGAAAGTGCAGCAGGGCGTTCAGGATGGCGTAGCGATTCGGGTCCATGGCTGTTGGAGTGCGGAAACTTGCCTTGCGGCTGCGATGAACGGAAGCAAAAACTCCCGTGTGCCCGCATTTTCCCGCCTCGCTGTTTTGATTCTCATCGCCGCCATCGGCGGTGTGTCCTGCGCCCCCGGCGGCGGAGCCATCAAGCGCCGCGCGGTGGCACTGGCGAAGAAATTTGATCTCGTCGAGGTCCCCGCGCTTGTGCCCGGCGTGCAGGTCGATCTCCGCTATGGCACCCGGCACAATGTCGCGAAGCGGGCGCTGTATCATCCCGGCACGCCCTGCCTGCTGCGCCGTGCCACCGCGGAAAAGCTGCGCACCGCCCAGGCCCTCCTCGCCGCGCAGGGCTATGGCCTGCGCATCTGGGATGCCTGGCGGCCACCGGAGGTCCACGTCCTCCTCCTCCATCATGGCGGGCACACCGGCATGTTTCAAAACCTCGACGGCGGATGGAGCCGGCACTGCGCCGGCCTCTGCGTCGATGTCACCCTGGTGGACCGGCAGGGCAGGGAGGTCCGCATGCCCACTGGCTTTGACCAGGACTTCGAGTTCGCTAGCAGCCACTACACCGGCGGCGATCCCGAGATCGCCGGAAACCTCGCCCGCCTCCAGCGAGCCATGCGGGCCGCCGGGCTCCTGCCCGTCCCCGAGGCGTGGTGGCACTTCGACGACACCGATGTCCTCAATCAAGGCCAGCGCGTCATCGGTGCCTCCGAGCTCGGACTTCCCATCCTGTGAGCACCCTCGCTGACATCCGCAACGACCCCAACTTCGCCGTGCTCCACGAGACCGACGACTACCTCGTCGTGGACAAGCCCGCCCCCTTGCAGATCCACCCCGGTGCACCCAATGGTGCCCGCACCCTCTGGCATGGCCTCTGCGACATCCTCGCCTACGAGATCGCCAATGGCGGGCAGGTCAGCATCATCAACCGCCTCGACCGCGAGACCAGCGGCGTCGTCCTCGTCGCCAAAAACGCCGCCTGGGCACGCCTCTTCGGCCTCGCCATGCAGAACCGGCAGATCCACAAGACCTACGCCGCCCTCGTCCACGGCTCGCCGACGTGGGACCAGCACGATCTCCACGCCCCCATCCTCCGCGCGGGCGATGTCATGGCGTGCGACATCTGGGTGAAGCAGACCGTCCACCCGGAGGGAGCGCCCTGCCGCACCCAGTTTCGCGTCCTGCAGCGGTATGACGAAGGCTTCACCCTCATCGAGGCCCGGCCCGAGACCGGCCGCATGCATCAGATCCGCGTCCACCTCCACCACCTCGGCCTCCCCATCGTTGGCGATAAACTCTACGGCCCGGACGACCGCTGTTATTTGGAGTTCATCGACACCGGCTGGACCCCGTCGCTGGAAAAGCGCCTCCTCCTCCCCCGCCAGGCCCTCCACTCCCACCGCCTCGAAATCGACACCGAAGGCTTCCACCACGCCTGGGAAGCCCCCGTGCCCGACTTCCTCGCCCTGATGCCGTGATGCAGAGGCCAGTGGTCAGAGGTCAGAGGTCAGTGGTCAGTGGTCAGAGGTCAGTAGTCAGAGGTCAGAGGCTCTGTGGCCCCGCCCGCATCGCTGCGCGAAGCGCTGCGGGCGGGTCTGTATCTCTGTATCTCTCACCGTCTCAAAGTCCCCAAGTCTCCTCCTCTTCAGCCAGTGGTCAGTGCTCTGAGCAATCCTCCTCTTCCTCCTACTCCTACTCCTCCTCGAATTCAGAGGTCAGAAGTCAGAGGTCAGAAGTCAGAGGTCAGTGGCCAGTAGTCGTTAGTCAGAGGTCAGAGGTCAGAGGCTCTGTGGCCCCGCCCGCATCGCTGCGCGAAGCGCTGCGGGCGGGTCTGTGGTTCTGCATCTATTACCGTCTCAAAGTCTCCCAGTCCGTGCTCGCCATGCTTGGCGCAGCGATGCAGGCGGGGGCACAGAGAGACACAGAGGTCCAAGCTACGTCCCAAGCCGAATCGCCGCGAAGGATCGCAGACGATGAGACCGGGAGTGGTGGAGTGATGGAGAACTGGAGCAGAAGGGAGCGCTGCCGAGCCAATGCCTCGCAAACTCACGCCGCGATGCCTTTGATGAAGGTCGCCACGTAGTCCACGACACGTTCAAAGACACGCTTCTTCGAGGGGCCGCGCTCCATGAGTTTCATGGGCTTGAGGATGATCTCGGCAATGTCGGGATCAGGTAGTGGGGCGTGGCCGGTATAGACGTAGCGGTCGATGACCTTCTTGAGCTTGTCGGCATCGAGGTCTTCCTCGGCCACGAGCTGGTCAAAGGCGGCCACGCGTTCCTTTTCCCAGAAGGCTTCAAAGCTATCAGGAATCTCCGCTTCACTACCGACCTTCGGCAGGTTGTCCTCGATGAATTTCTCGATCAGCATCGCCTTGCTGCGCAGTTCGAGGTCGCCGGTTACGCTGTCGAGGATCAGCTTGCGGAGCTTCGGTGCCTCTTCGGCATCGGCGCTGTAGAGGCGGGCGAGCAATTGCAGGATGTACTGCACGTTGATGATGTCGCGTTGCAGCAGCTCCAGCTCGAAATCGACATCATTGAGGATGCTGGCCTTCTCCACGGTGTTTTCGGACTTCACCTTGTCGTAAAGATCGAGGTAAGCGCTGCGGTAGTCGGCGAAGCGCTGGGCGGGCAGGGACAAATCGTTGTCGTCGAACTCGGAGAAGCTCTCCAGGATGTTCCGCAGGCGCATCAGCTCGCGGAAGATCTTCACGAACTGCATCTCGGCCTCTTCGTCCTTCAGATCCTTCACGCTTTTGACCGTCGGCGTGAGCTTGAGCAGTTCCATCGCCACCTCGTTGAACTTCGAGACATAGTCCTCGTAGGGCGGCACAAAGACCGTCTCCTTCGCGTTCACATCGGCGAAGAGCGCCAATGCATCGTCCGTGCGCTTCTTGAGGTTGCGGAAGACCACGATGTTCCCCTGGCTCTTCACCTCGTTGAGGATGCGGTTCGTTCGGGAGTAGGCCTGGATCAGGCCGTGGTGCTTCAGGTTCTTGTCCACCCACAGCGTGTTCAGTGTCTTGCTGTCGAATCCGGTGAGGAACATGTTCACCACCAGCAGCAGGTCCACCTTCCGCTCCTTCACCTTCTTGGCGATGTCCTGGTAGTAGCCGTAAAAGCTCTGCGTGTCCTTCGTGGAGAAGGCGGTGCCAAACATGGCATTGTAGTCGCTGATATACTTCTCCAGCCTCTCGCGAGTGTGCGGATCACCGCCCTCGCCGCCGATGATTTCGCCGCCTTCGTCGAGAATGCCATCCGCGTCCTTGTCCTCCTAGTTGCTGGTGTAGCTGTAGATCGTCGCCACGCGCAGCTTGTGCCTTCCGGCGGCTTTGCGGGCGGCGAACAGCTCATAATACTTCGTCAGCACGTCCACGCTGCTCACGCACATCATCGCGGTGAACTCCTTGTTCCGCGTCTTCACCGCGTGGTGCTCGATGACGTAGTCCACGATCTTCTCCAGCCGTTGCGGCGACTCCATCAGCTCCTTCGTGTCAATCCCCTCCACCTCGATGTCCACGTCCGTGGCACTGCCGGGTTTCCGCTGGTAGCGGCCCACGTATTCCACGGCAAAACGCAGCACGTTCTCGTCCTTGATCGCGTCCGTGATGACGTAGCTGTGCAGCTTCTGGTGAAAGAGGTCCTTCGTCGTGTGCTTCTTGCCGTCCTTCGTCACCGCGTTCTCGGCAAAGATGGGCGTGCCGGTGAAGCCGAACATCTGGTGGTTCGTGAAGAACTCCGTGATGCGCCGGTGCGTATCGCCAAACTGGCTGCGGTGGCACTCGTCGAAGATGAAGATGATCCGCTCGCCCTTCAGCTTCTCCATCTGCTTGAGGTGCTGCGCCTTGCTGATGGCCGTGTTCAGCTTTTGCAGGGTCGTCACGATCAGCTTCGTCGTGTCATCGCTGAACTGCCGCACCAGCGTCTTCGTGTCGTTCGTGCTGTCCACGCTGTCCTTCTGGAAGGCGTTGAACTCCTTGATCGTCTGGTAATCCAGGTCCTTCCTGTCCACGCAGAAGACCACCTTGGCGATCCCCGGCAGCGCCATGAGGATTTGCGCTGACTTGAAGCTCGTCAACGTCTTGCCGCTGCCGGTCGTGTGCCAGATGTAGCCGTTCGGGTTCTCGGCGGGCGGATTCAGCACTCGGTCCACGATCCGCTCCACCGCGTAGTATTGATAGGGGCGCAGCACCATCAGCACCTTTTCCGTCTCATTGAGCACGATGTATTTGCCGATCATCGCCCCCAGGTGCTCGCGGTTCAGGAAGGCGGAGGTGAACGCGGGCAGCTCGCGGATGGTCTTGTTGTCCTCCCCCGCCCAGTAAAAAGTCTGCTTGAAGCTTTGCCGGCGGGCATTGGCGTAATACTTCGTGTTCACGCCGTTCGAGATCACAAAGAGCTGCACGAACTGAAACAAGCCCTGCCCGCTCCAGAAACTGTGCTTCTGGTAGCGCTGGATCTGGTTAAAGGCCTCCTTCATCTCCAGCCCGCGACGCTTCAGCTCGATCTGCACCATCGGCAGGCCATTGATGAGGATCGTCACGTCGTAGCGGGTCTTGAAGGTGCCCTCCATCGCCACCTGCTGCGTCACTTGGTAGCGATTGTTGCCCGCGTTCGCGCTGTCGAAGAAGCGAATCCACACCGTGCTGCCGTCATCGCGATCCAGTTTCATGCGGTCCCGCAGCGTCTTCGCCTTGGCAAAGACACCCGCCGCGCGGTTCAGGTGGTTCAAGACCTTGCCAAACTCCGGCTCGCTCAGCACCAGTCCGTTGAAGGCTCCCAGCTCCGCTTTCAGGTTCGCCAGCATCGTCGCCTCATCCGTCACCGCCGCCTTGGCATAGCCCAGGCCCACGAGCGAGGCGA
>JBKCXA010000909.1:0-3830 GCA_046316935.1 Prosthecobacter sp. | reverse complement strand
GGAGTTGATTTGCTTTCGCCGTGGGTATCTGACGACTTCTTTGACGGCAGCATCGAAGTGCGTGCATATGCGAGAGGGAGGTTGAACGACAGATTGCCTTGGCATGTCGTCGGCATGACAGGAGGCGTGCTTTTTGATGTCACCCTGGGCGAGGCACGCGTGGTTCATCACCTCACTATCTCGGAGGTGGTTTTAGACTGGCGGGCGCTATCCAGAAAGTTGGCAATTGAGGATGAGGAATGCACAGATGCGAAGTCCATCATGCTAAATGGTGACTTCGTGAAAAACACCTGGCTGAAGGCTTATCTTAACACCAAGGATTTTGCCATCGCCTTTCGTTCGGGAGATCACTTCTGGCCTGAATAGGCGATCTGTGATGTGTTTTGAATTTCGTTTCAGAATGATGCTAAGCCATGCGTGAAATCGCTCACAAAATCGGAACGATCTCAATCCAGGATGCCATTGGTTTTTCCGGGCATCCGGGGCTGTGCTCGAAGACGTTTGAGCTTCCTGTGGGCCTCGCGGGCGACTACGAGGTGACTTGCGTCGTTGATGAGATTGATCGCCGGAGAAGGATCACCCTCCTCCCGGCAGATCACGAGTGTCCGGAGGAGGCAGGAAGTCGGCAATTCATCAGCATCGGCCTGCCAGCGGGCGTGATCCTCGGCGAGCACCGGAGTCTCGTACAGATCAGAGACTGGCTGGATCCATCTCACGAAGTCTGGAACCAAATCGCGTGTGGTTTCACCGATCAGGTGATCGAACTGGATGTGGACCCCGGGCTGCCACGTGGCCCCTTCGCCCTGATGTCGGCGGAGGAGTACTTTGTGGTCGTCCCGCATCGGGCGGACGGTTTGATTTGCGGCTACACCATCTACTGCGATTGCGACTCCGAAGGGCATCAATCCGATCCCAAATGGCCCAACTGGGAGCAAATGGAAAGCCGGGGCGAGCTGCCAGCCACTGACAACGGTCGCGGCGTCGTGAAGTGCCCGCACTGTGGCGTGAAGTTCAAACTGTCGTCCCCCAGGCTCTGGAATGGCTTCCGCCACCTGAAATGCCTCGGAAAGATCAAGCTGACGTCACCATGAGCAGGATAAGCGCCAAAGTCCTGTCGTTCGACGAACTACAAAACCTCTGGCGTGATCTCGAAAACCGCGAGTTCACCTCGGAAGAGGAGGCAAGCATGGCAAAGCGGGAGATTGTCGAGTCTCGCATCGCCGCTGCCTTGAGTACCTTCGGCAGGGATGGCTGGGACTATCAGATCGACAACTTTGGTCCTCCATGCTGCGTGGTCCGGGTGAGTTTGATGAACCGCGTGCTGCACCGATGTGAGGTCATTGAGGCTGTCGTGAATGCATTTGACGCTTTTGCGCCGCCTTGGGTGCTCGATCTCGGATTTGTCGATGCCATTGAACACAACGTCTGGAAGCACTGTGACGATGTTGGACGTCTCGTCGTCACCTCATCCGAGTTCTTTCTCGACGAACGATTGGCACAAACAGCTCATCCCTGCCTGCGTATGAGCAAGACCTCATAATGGTGTGTTGGTGGCAAGCTTGGGTTGGCCGCAAGGTCACTTTCCAAACAACCATAGCGCCAGCACCAGCGTCCAGCCGATGTTGAAGACCTGACCGCCGAGGAAAGCGAGCGCCGGGCGACCGCCACCGAGCTTGAAGAGCTCGCCGAGCTTTGTTTCGAGGCCGATGCAGACGAAGGCGGCGGCGAACCAAGCCTCCCGGATGGCTTTGAGCGGCTTGCTGGCCGCGGCGGCGGCTTCGGCAGGCACGAGGTAGGAAAAAATCACCGAGGCAAGCACAAAACCGATCACGAACTTCGGGAAACGCTCCCAGATGACCTTTGCGGACACCTTGCGCCTGCCACCGGCACCACCGCGCATGCTCCACCACACGCTCAGCACAAAGGCAGCGACGCCGATGAGCACGTTTTGGCTCAGTTTCACGATCACGCCGACCTTGGTGGCATCCTTGCCCACCTGCTCAGTGGCCGCCGCGACACTGCCGCTGGTGTCCAGCGTGCCGCCGAGCCACGCACCGCCCACCGCCTCGCTCAGGCCCATCGATTTGATCGCGATGGGCATGATGATCATCATCGGCACGGCGCACAGCAGCACGATGGAGGTCACATAACTGAGCTTCTTGCGATCGCCCTGGATCGCGCCGCAGGCGGCGATGGCCGCCGACACGCCGCAGATCGACACAGCGGTCGAGAGCATCACGCTGAACTCGTCATCCACCTTGAGCTTCTTCGCGATGAAGAAGCAGGCATACCACACCACCGGGATGACCAGCGCGGCTTGGATGAGGCCCGGCATGCCGGCTTTGAGCATCTCCGGCAGCAGAATCGTCGCCCCGAGCAGCACGATGCCCACCTTGATGAAAAATTCCGTGCGGATGGCCTCACGCAGCCATTCCGGCACCGGCAGCGTGTGACTCCAGATCAGGCCCAGCAGCAGGGCGAAGATCACATACTCCAATCCGTAGGCCTTCACCGCCGATTGCGCCGCGATCCACTGCGCCGCCCAGCCGAGCGCATACACGATGACGGCCCCGAGCACGAAGGAGGTGATCTTTTTGCCCAAAGACGGCAGCAGAGCGATGCCTGAGATCACGAGGAACCATACCGGCAGCATCTTTTCCGAGGGGAAAATGCCCCTCGCGGCCAAGACGAGCACTGGCAGTGCCGCCAGCACCGCCATCCAGTCCTCACTTTTCCAAAACGGGGCCGAAGACGGCGTCGGTGACGGATAGGCGGAGGAAGAGGCGGCGGGGTTCGGTGTGTCGGACATGATGGGATGCTCTATTACGAAGAGCGGAGGAGAAATCATTTCAGCCGTGCAAAATTCCTGCCCGCCTCGTATAACTGGGCTGCAAATGTCTAAAAACCTCAGCGCCCTCTCCTTCCGCAAAGGCATCGAAAAGAACGTCTTCGAACGCATGGTCGATGCCGCCGAAAAACACGGCACGGCCGAAAAGCACGACCTCGTCCGCCAGATGGGCCAGGATCATCTGTTTGGCGATGCCATCACGCTGGGCGCGGTGAGCTTCTATGACTTCATGAAGAAGGAGAACGAGGGCAAGAAGGTCTTCGTGTGCAACGGCAGCGCCTGCTTGTGCGCCGGAACGCAGGACAAGCTGCATCACTCTCTCGAATCGCACTTCAAGAAGGAAGAGATCGGCCACATCTGCTGCCTCGGGCGCTGCCATGAGGGCGGCGCGTTGCAATTCGGCGGCAAAAACTACTCCGGGCAGTCCGAGGCAGCTTTGAGCGATCTATTCAAAACCGGCAGCGGCGATAGCGAAGATCGCTACGCCGTCGTTTCGCACCTGCAGCCCGCGATTCTGACCGCGGAGTTCCAAGGCATCGAGGACTACTACGCGCCGTTTAAAAAACTCATCACCGAGGGCAATCGCGATGCACTCGGCGCGGAATTGAAGGACAGCGGCCTGCGCGGCCGAGGTGGTGCCGGATTCCCGCTGTCCATCAAATGGGCTGGCTGCCGTGCCGCCGAGGGCAAAGTGAAATATGTGGTGTGCAATGCTGACGAGGGCGACCCCGGTGCCTACATCGACAAATACCTCATGGAGAAGCGGCCGCACAGCGTGCTGCTCGGCATGATGGTCGCAGGCTGGTATGCTGGCGCCGAAACGGGCGTGCTCTACATCCGCGCCGAGTATCCGGACAGCGTCACCATCGTGAATCAAGCCATCGCCGACCTGCACGCGGACGGCTTGGTCGGAAGGATCAGCCTCGGCCCAGGCTTCAACTTCGCGTTGAAGAAGATCAATGGCGCGGGTGCCTACATCTGG
>JBKCXA010000908.1:0-7001 GCA_046316935.1 Prosthecobacter sp. | reverse complement strand
ATTGGAGATTCTGCGGCTCCTCGTGCGCGGCCACAGCACGAAGGAGATCGTGGACATCATGAAGCTGAGCATGGGCACCATCCGCCTGCACATCAGCATCATTTTGGAGAAGCTGGATGCCTTTGACCGGACCAATGCCGTGGCCATCGCCATTGAGCGAGGGATCGTCAGGGTAGGGGAGTAGCCCGCATTTCTCACACTGGTCGCGCTGTAGGCCGTATCTGCGAGGCGAAAAGCCAGGTCACAGACCTGGCCTACAAGCCACAGAAATGAAGGTGATCACCTCGCCTGCTCGTAGGCATGAGCGGCACGGAGCACGGTGACCTCATCGAGCGGTTTGCCTATGATTTGCAGGCCGACGGGCAGTTTCACGCCATCGACTTCCACATCACCACAAGGCACGCTGATGCCGGGAAGGCCGGCGAGGTTCACCGGAATGGTGACGACGTCCTCGAGGTAGGCGGCGAGCGGGTTGTCCTTCAGCTCGCCGAGCTTGTGAGCAGGAGCGGGGCTGGTGGGGGAGACGATGACATCGACCTTCGAGAAGGCTTCGGTGAAGTCGTTGCGGATGAGCGTGCGGGCTCTTTGAGCGCGGAGGTAGTAGGCGTCGTAGTAGCCGCTGCTGAGCAGGTAGGTGCCGAGCAGGATCCGGCGCTTCACCTCGGGGCCAAAACCTTCCGAGCGGCTCTTCAGGTAGTGCTCCATGAGGTCGGTGGCGCTGCTGCTGCGGTGGCCGTAACGCACGCCGTCAAAGCGGGCGAGGTTCGCGGAGGCCTCGGCAGGCGCGAGGACGTAATAAGTGGCCACGCCGAGCTCGGTGTGAGGCAGCGAGATCTGCTCGATGATGGCGCCGAGGCTTTCGAGCTTCTTGATGGCGGCATCGACGGCGGCGGAGACTCCCGCGTGCGTGCCGTCGATGAAGTATTCCTTCGGCAGGCCGACGCTGAGGCCTTTGATGTCCTTGCCGATGCCGGCAGTGAAGTCAGGCACTCCCACATCAAGGGAGGTGGAATCGCGGCCGTCTTTGCCGCAGAGGTGATTCAGTAGCAGCGCGGCATCTTCGACGGTCTTTGTGATGGGGCCGATCTGATCGAGCGAGGAGGCGAAGGCCACCAAGCCGAAGCGAGAGACGCGGCCATAGGTCGGCTTTAAGCCCACGCAGCCGCAAAGGGCCGCTGGCTGCCGGATCGAGCCGCCCGTATCGCTACCGAGCGCGGCGATGGCGATGTCACCAGCGACGGCGGCAGCACTGCCACCGCTGGAGCCACCGGGCACGCGGCTGGGATCGCGAGGATTGCGCGTGACGCCGAGCGCGGAGTTTTCCGTGGTCGAGCCCATGGCGAACTCATCCATGTTCAAGCGGCCAAAGGGCACGGCACCGCCCTGGCGCAGCTTTTGAATCGCACCAGCGTCGTAAGGCGCGGTGTAGTTCTCTGCGAGGATCTTCGAGGCGCAGGTGCAGGGCTGGCCGGTGACGTTCATGTTGTCTTTGATGCCAATCGGGATGCCACCCAGCGGCAGGGACTTGTCCGCGGCATCGGCTTCTTTGAGCGCGGCCTCCGTGTCGAAGCTCAGGTAGGCACCGAGCTTGCCGTTGCGGGCCTCAATGGCCTTGGCGACATCCTGCACGATGTCACGCGGTGTGATTTCACCGGCGGTGAGCTGTCGGCGAAGCTGGGCGATGGTCGAAATGGCGAGAGACATGCTGAATTCCTGATTTTGGATTCCTGATTCCTGATTCTGGCTTACTCGATGACCTTGGGGATTTGGAACTGGTCGCCGACACGCTTTGGAGCGTTTGAGAGGCATTGCTCCTGAGTAAAACCAGGACGCTCCTCATCCACGCGGAGCACGTCAAAGACTGGCATCGCATGCGAGGAAGGCTCGACATCACCGAGATCGTGGGCGGTGAGCGTGTCTATGTAGGCGAGGACGCCGTTGAGCTGCTTTTCGTAGTGCGCGGCTTCCTCCGGCGTGAGCGAGAGGCGGGAGAGCTTGGCGACTTTTTGGATGTCAATATCGGCGGCGGGCATGGCGGGCGCTGAGATGGCAGCAGGGAGTGATTTTTGCAAAAGAAAAGGCGCAGGCCGCGAACAGCCTGCGCCTTCTGAAATTCATCAGGGCTTCTTACCAGCCCTGACGACGTGAATAGGTCGTCTGGGTGAGCTGGCCGAAGTCCTGCGGGAACTCCGTGTAGCCCCACCAGTTGTCCACATACTCCTTGCGGTAGTAAGGCGGGCGGTAGGTCAGCTTCCAAGTAGGGAAGGGGAAGGTCAGGATCTCATAGGCACCGTAGAGCATGCGGACCACGCTGCGCTTGGAGCCTTCGATGGCGGCATCGGAGATGGCGGCGAGAGGGCCGGACTCTGAATTGGTGTAGCGCCAGCGGGTGGCGTATTCCATGGGGCTGAAGACCATGTTACCAAGACCGCGGCTCAGCTTGCGGCTCCAGTTGTAATGATGCCCCGGAGGCGACTGGATGTCAGCGGAGGCGGTGCCGACGAGGGAGAGGGCGGCGAGAGCGATGAGAAGAAATCGGTTTTTCATGCGACAAAGGTTGTTTAGCAAAATTTACGGTGGTTTGGCAACAAGGATTATCAGGAATCTGAGCTGCCGGGAGAGGACTCGGTCTTCTCTTCCGCTGGAGGAGGGACGGGCATGCCCAGGACCTCATCGCAGAAGTTCTCAAAGCGCTCGCCAAATGTCTTGTGGGAGTGTTCCCAGGCCTTTCGGATGACGGGCTGCTTCGCCCAGTATCGAAACAGCTCCATCCAGCCGCGGTGATCCTGGTGGCCGGCGGCATGGTGGAGGTCGAGGTCTAGGTACACGTTTTCCATGAGCTGGAGCAGTTCCTGGCAGAGGTAGGCGGCCTTACGGGCAGGTTCGGCCGCGAGCTTGAGTGGCTTGAGCAAGGCAGGCTGCGATTTTTCCGGCACAGGCAGCCCCTTGCAGGCATCATGCAGGGCGCTCCATTCCGGCATGATGACGTTGTCAAACTCCGCCAGGGCGGGATCATTCTGAGTCTCCCGCCAGATGGCGGTGAGCTGAACCGAGTGATTGACGAAACTGGCAGAAGAGATTCGCGGCGGTGGACTCCAGTATTTTTCGAGGCGGTCGAGCCACTCCTGGAACAGCTCCTTGCTTTGACGTTTCAAGTCAGGCACTGGCTCGAATGCCTCGCGGGCAATATGTCGGCCGAGTTCCCGGTAGCTCTCAAACTGGGATTCGCTGAAAAACTGATCCCCGGTGCTTTCATGCGGAAATGCCGGGGATTCTCCGCGGAACTGGCGCACCGCGAGACTTTCATCCCCGGTCATGGAGGACTTCATATAGATTAACAGCCCCGGCTTGCCGCCCGCGTATTGGATGCGGCCAAAGGCACAATGGGCACGGCCGAGGCCGGTGGTAGGATCAGGCCGGATGTCCCGTGTCTCGATTTCGATCTTCGTGCCAAAATCCACCTTGCAGCGGCGGATCGCGGTGCCCAGTGCTTGAAAATTGTAGGTCGGATCACACTCGCCGTCTCCCACGATGATCACCCGGCATTGGCGGCGGACCAGCTCGTATAGTCCGAGGTTTTCGAAGTGTCCGCCGTCGGAAAGATAAATGAAGCGCTTCTTCAGGCTGGCGTTTCCGACAAGCTCATTGATCAAACAGCCCAGAAAGCCATACCAGCGGTTCGGGCGTTCCTCACCGGCCTTCTCCTTGCCGGGATGGGGAGACCACCAGCCGAGGCGGGCATTGAAGACCGTGAGCATGAAGGCCACCAGCGGAGAGGTGTGAAAGCCGCTGTTTGGGCTCGCGGCCGCGCCGGAGACTGAAAGGGCATGCCCCAGGCTCCACCCGCCTCCATAGCGATCCACCGGACAGTAGGCGAGGTGGGCGGCTGGCCCGTTTTCGGCTTCACGCATGGCTTTTGGCATCGAAAAGCGGGCGAAATTAAAGCCCGCATGCAATGCCGTGAAGGTGAAGGACTCCGCGCTGCGGTCCTGCACATCCAGCCCGGCGCTGGCGGCGGTGTTCGCGGCGGTGTTGATGATCTGGAAAGGGCCGGCATAGTCCTGATTGTAGGCCGCATCGCCTGCGAAGGTGGTGAGCGGCAGGTCATCATCGAAATCGAAGCCCGTGGCACCATGGGGAAAGCGCTCTCCTTCGCTCATCTTGTGCACCCGGCTGGCTCCCAGGTAGCAGCGCACCAGGCGGTTGCGATAAAACGGATTCATCGAGAACTGGTTGATGTCCACCCGCCAGATGAGCAGCAGGGCCACCACGAATGAGATGCCTGTCACCACGCACCAGACCTCATCGAAGCCTTTGCCTTCACAGAAATACTCCAGCACGAAGCCGGGACCATCAGGCTCGATCTGCTGTCGGTCAGGTAGCGCATAAACAAACGCCTCCCTTACCAGCCAGCTCATGGAAAGCAGCACGCCGCCGAGCAGCACCAGCGGCAGCATTCCCAGCAGTTTCTCCTTCACCCCGCCACCGGCCGGGCTGCCACTGGTGGATTCGCTGCGTCCCATGATCACGGCGCTGATCGAGCCGGCCACCCAGCCGCCGATCAACGAGGTGCGCAGCCAGTTCGAGACCGCGTCAGACAGCAGGTAATCCACCCACACCGGTCCGGCCACCGCCACGGCGAGCACCAGCCCGCTGAGCAGGATGGCCATCACCAGCCAGGCACCGGCCCGTGCCAGCCATTCCATGGCAGCCTCCTTCGTGTGCCTGCCCAGCAGACCCGCTGCCATGATCATCACCAGCCCATAGCCGCCCAGCAGCATCGGCACAGAAATGATGCTGCTCCAGGCGATGGCACCGGAAGTGTAGTAATCAGAAAGCTCCGGCGTGGTAAACGAGGGCAAAAGGTGGGCGCTGCCGATGGCGTGGAAGACTTTCATCATCAGCCACATCACCGCCATCACCGTGGCACCCAGAGCGGCGAAGCAAACCAGATGGATCGAGAGTTCAGAGGCGATGGTCGCGAACCATTTGCCCGGCTTGGGCTTTTCAAAGCGGGCCATCGCCATCACAATGCTGCCCGAAAGGGCCAGAACCCCGGCAAATGCCAGGCAGGCCGGGTCCGTCCAAACGCTTTCCTTATCATCCGCAAACCGCGCGAAGATCTGCGCCCCTCCGCAAATGGATGCCAGAGCCAGGGAGATCGTGATCAGGCTGGCCGGCAGGCCTGCGCTGGCTGCCTGATACTTGGCTTTGTCTCCTCGGATCACATTGAACAGTTCCCAAAAACTGACGCCGCATGCCAACGCCACTGCGGCGACCTGCACGATCATTAACGCCCACCAAAGGCTGCTGCCATCTTTGCCATCCCGCACCAGCCATTGAAAGGCCGCGGGCACCGCCTGAAAAAACGAGATGAGGAAGAACAAGGCGGAAAGGACCGTCACCTGCATCAGCAGCGTGTTCCGAGTCCAGATCGAGATCATCGTCCAGAAATCCCCGCTCGTGATGCCAGACTCGGGGGCCAGGTAGCGGGCATGCTGGCGGAGATGGCGCAGCATCGGCGACCCCCGGTCCGTGGCTTCGTTCTCGATGAGAAACCGGTCATCTTCGAGAAGCTCCTTCGCCGCCTGGTTTTTGGCCTTGGCTGCCGCAGCGAGCCGGCGTCGCGTGGCGCAAAACCAGGAACCAATGTAGCCGCCTCCTGAAACGGTGGAAAGGTAGTCCACATGCTTCAGGACGCCTGTCTCCTGAAGCCCCTGCAAGATGCCCAGATTCAGTGTCGCGCTGCGAATGCCTCCACCGGAGAAACACAGGCCGACGAGGTCCTTTGGCGCGTCTGGTGCCACCTTCACATACGCAGCCAGTCGCTTTTCCCGCTGCTTCTCGATCTCGTCAAATTCCGCCTTTAACACAGTCGCCTCAGTGAGCACGACAGTGCCAGGCTGTTTTCGGGAGCTGCCGGACTCACCGGATGATTGGGCGGCTGCGTGATCCTTGGCCTTTTTGGCTTTGCTTTTGCTCATGAGAGTGAGTCGGGTTCAGTAAAACGACCTGTTGAGGTTACGGGAACACGACAGGGTCTGTTAAGTTATTTTTTCCATATCCGGCTTCCGCCTCTCTCCCGAGGCGAATGAATGGCAACAGCCAGTCGCGAAGCCCGCAAGCCCCGCCTGCTCAAACCCCTTGCACCCCCGGATTTCCACCTTAACTGCCCCTCCCACTCTCTCCCCGCCCATGCCCATCGCCCGCGCCCTGCTCTCTGTTTCGGACAAAACCGGCCTCGTTGACTTCGCCAAAGGTCTCGCCGCCCTCAACGTGGAGCTGCTCTCCACCGGCGGCACCGCGAAGCACCTGAAGGACGCCGGATTGACCGTGATCGACGTGTCCGACTACACGGGCTTCCCCGAGATGTTCGACGGCCGGGTGAAAACCCTCCACCCCAAGGTCCACGGCGGCCTCCTCCAGCGCCGCGACAACGACGAGGACAAGCGCAACGCCAAGAAGCACGAGATTCCCCTCATCGACCTCGTCGTGGTGAATCTCTACCCCTTTGAGCAAACCATCGCCAAGAAGGATGTGACGCTCGAAGAAGCCATCGAGAATATCGACATCGGCGGCCCGTCCATGCTGCGCAGCGCCGCGAAGAATCACCGCTGGGTCACCGTCATCACCGATCCCGCCGATTACTCCGTCGTGCTGGCCGAGATGAAGGAAAACGCCGGTGAGACCAGCCTCGCCACTCGTGAACGCCTTGCCTGCAAGGTCTTCCAGCGCACCGGCGCCTACGACACGGCCATCGCCGCCTACCTGAACAAGGAGCAGAGCACCCACAAGACCTTCAACGTCTCCCTGCCGCTCTACGCCGAGCTGCGCTACGGCGACAACCCGCACCAGAAGACCTCGCTGTATGGCAACTTCGGCGACTACTTCGTGAAGCTGCACGGCAAGGATCTCAGCTACACCAACGTGCTCGACATCCAGGCCGCCGCCGAGATCGCCCTCGAATTCCGCCGCCCCACCGTCGCCATCTTGAAGCACAC
>JBKCXA010000907.1:0-5195 GCA_046316935.1 Prosthecobacter sp. | reverse complement strand
TCGTCCACGCGGTTGCGCGGGGCGTTCGCGGCGAACTTGCGGGCACCGTCAAACGTCTGCCAACGCACGAAGGGGATCAGCTCGGCCTGATTTGGGAACACATGGCGATAGACGGCCTGCACAAAGCCGCCGTTGAGGCTCTGGCTGGTGATGGTGCGCATGTCATTGCTGAGCTGCGGGCCATCTCCCCAGGTCCACTCGGCTTCAAGACCGAAGGGCTGCGGGTAGAGGATGGCATTGACGGCCAGACGGGAGTCCCGGATGCCGGTGGGATCAAAGGTGGGCGTGAAAGAGCCTGCACCAGTGCCGATGCTCGCCGCCGTCGGCACATAGCGTCCATGGTAGTAGCTGGCTCCCACTTCGACGATCTGGCCACCGACCTCGAAGGGCCAGGCGGCATGGGCGATGTAGTGCAGCTCGCCGTTACGGTCCGCGTTGTTGATGCCTTGGCCGTTGAAGACACCGAGGCTGAGCACGCCATAATCGCCGGAGCCACGCAGGCCCATCTTGACGAGGTCTTTGAACATATTGCGCTTCTCATACGGAGCCCAGATGAGGTAGGCACCCATGTCACGCTCGCCTTCCACGGCGGAATTGAGCGCATCAGGACGCTCCAGGGCGTAGCGGTTCTGGGATGACTGGAGATTGGTGAAGCCGTAGGGCACCTTCGAGAGGCCAAGGCGCACGCGGAACTCGCGGGCTGGATCAAGTGAGACGTCCGCATACACATCGCGGGCTTGCAGCGAGTTTGAACCGCCCACGCTCGCCATGTAATCGGACTGGAGATAAAGATACACATGGTCCGTCACATCGCCGCTGAGGATGAGACGGCCGCGACGGATGCCGATGCCGGAGCTGTCGCTCGCCAGGCTGTCGTTCGCCTGGTTGTAGCCGGGATTGTCATCGTCTCCCATGATGCCGATGAAGCGGTTTTGGATGTAGCCGCGCACCTTGATCCGCTCATACCACTTGTCGGAAAGCAGCGCGTCGAGGTCCGTCTTGCTCAACGTCGAGGGAGAGGTGTTGTCGCTGATCTTGTTCAGCTCCTCTTTTTGCTCTTTGAGAGCAACTTCCAGGTTTTGGAGCTGGGCCTCGTCACGCGCCAGGCGCTGCTCCAGCGCCGCAGGAGCCTTCGTCGGTGCGGGTGCGGCTTTCGTCCCGGCACTGTCTTCAGCCTTCATCGTCGCCACGAGCAGATCATACTCGTCCGCCGTGATGGAACCTTTCTGCTTCAAGATGTAGAACAGCTTTTCCATCGCCGGGCTGGCGGCGAGGGGCATGGAGGGCGGCAGCGCCACCGTGGCTGCCGTGACAAGCGCCAGGAAACGTCCGAGGCGGCTGTGAGGAGTGAGTTTCAGCATGGGAATGTTGCGTTTGTGTTGCTTTGCGGTTTCATCGTGATTGTCACGAGGCTGTCGCTTTAGCCGGTTCATCCCCGCCCTGGCCAGACTTCCAGGGTTACACTTCCGTCACATTGCTAGCGGTGATACTCCTGTGTCAAAATCGTCACGAAACCCAACTGGTCGCTGTCACACGACCTGCGCATGGGTGAGCCCTCCAACATCCTATGATGAAACGCATCCTCACCCTCGCCCTCCTCACGATCGCCGCCGTTTCCGTGCAGGCGCAGTCCACGCTCCGCATCCGCGGCTCTGACACGCTCGGCGCGAAATTGATCCCCTCGCTCGCCGAGTCCTTCAAGAAAACCGGTGGCAAGGTCAGCTTCGACATTGCCGCGGAAGGCTCCTCCACCGCTTTCACGAACCTCGCCTCCGGCACCGCCGAGATCGGCATGTCTTCCCGCAAGGTGAAGGCCGATGAGCGCACGCTCTGCCGCAGCAAGGGCATAGCCTTGAACGAGATCGAGATCGCCTGGGACATGATCACCATTGTCGTTAATGCCAAAAGCCCTATTTCTGACCTCTCGAAGAAGCAGATCATGCAGATCTTCGCCGGTGACATCACCGATTGGAGCGAAGTCGGCGGCACGCCCGGCCCGATCAGCGTTTACACCCGCAACACCTCCTCCGGCACCTACAAAGACTTCATGACCATGGCCATGAAGGGCCGCGAATATGGCAAAAACAGCCAGAAGATGGCCGGCAACGAGCAGATCGCTGCGGAAGTCGGCAGCAACCCGAACGGCATCGGCTACGTCGGCTACGCCTACGCGGGCGCCAAAGGCACGAAGATCGTCACCATCGACGGCAAGGCCCCGAATCCCGCCGCAGTGAAGAGCTACCCGCTCTCCCGCCCCACCTATTTGTACACCGCTGGCGAGCCTGCGGGCACCACGAAGGCCTTCATCGACTTCTGCCTCAGCCCGGCTGGCGAGGCGATCATCACCAAGGCTGGTTTCGTCGCTCTGTCCGCGAAGTAATCGTCGTTTGACCGTTTCACGATCCGGCGGCAGGAAAAGCTCCTTCCGCCGGATTTTTGTCTCTCAAACATGCCTCCCGCCCCGCCCACGACCCCAGGCCCTTTCGGCAGCAAGCTGCTGCGCAAAGGCAGCCGCACCGTGCTGGGCATGGATCCGCAGAAGATCATCAAGAACTTCTTCGGCGCGAACTCCGGCATCACCATCGTCGTGCTGGTGCTGATCATGGTTTTCCTGGCGCGGGAAGGCGCGGGCTTCCTCAGCACCTACCATCATGAGCTGGAGGTCTATCGCAAAGCGGGCCTCGAATTCTGCGACATCGCGGACACGCCGCTGAAACAGCAGCAGCAACTCACCAGCGCGCTGCGTCGCGCCAAGGCCTCCGCGCCGAGCGATGAGGCCAAAACGGCTCTCGGCGATGCCGAGGACGCCTTTGACACCGCCATCGAGCCCGCGGACGAAATCGTGAGCGAGCTCAAAACGCACGCCACCGAGACAAAGGAGCTCGCGAATGAGTTTCACACCCTCGAAGTCGGCCGCTTGCAGCTCCTCGCCGCCGCGGAGAGCACCAGCGATCCGGCGAAGAAGGCGGACCTGCTCAAAGAGGCCGAACTGTCCAAAGTGGACGCGCCGAACTACGAGGAACGCATCGCCACCGTGCTCGAACGCCGGGAGGAACTCGCCAAGGCGCTCACCGATTACACCACCGTGCTCGAAACCGCCGCCGCCACGCTGCCGGACGCTGTTTCGGATGTGAAGAAGGCCGTTCCCGCGCACATCGCCGAGGTGCGTGCCGCGGTGAAAAAGCTCGAAACGTGGTCGTGGCAGGAGCCCGTGTCGTTTTTCACCGCCGCGCGGAGTTTCTTCTTCGGCACCGGCTGGATCACGAACAGCTCGTGGCAGGATTTTTACGGCGTGGTGCCGCTTTTGACCGGCTCGCTGCTCATCTCGCTCGTCGCGCTGCTCATCGCCACGCCCATCAGCGTCAGCGCGGCCATTTACACGAATCAGTTCGCCTCGGATCGCGAGAAAGAGATCATCAAACCGGTCATCGAATTCATCCAGGCCATCCCCAGCGTCGTGCTCGGCTTCATCGGCATCGCGGTGGTGGGCGATCTCATCAAAGGCGTGAGCCAGTGGGAGATTTTGAGCTGGATTCCCGGCTTCCCGATTCAAGAGCGCCTCAACATCTTCAACGCAGGTTTCCTGCTCGCCTTCATGGCCGTGCCCACCATGTTCAGCCTCGCCGAAGACGCCCTCAACAACGTCCCGCGTGCCTACAGCGAGGCCAGTGACGCTTTGGGCGCCACGAAGCTGCAAACCGTCTTCCGCGTCATCGTTCCCGCCGCCATCAGCGGCATCCTCGCTGCCATTTTGCTCGGTCTTGGTCGTGTGATCGGCGAAACGATGGTCGTGCTGCTCGTCGCCGGAAACCGCATCGCCATTCCTGACTTTGGCGATGGCCTCGGCGTCATCTTCCAGCCCGCGCATACGCTGACGGGCATCATCGCGCAGGAACTCGGCGAAGTGTCCCGCGGCTCCAGCCACTGGCAGGCCCTCTTCATGGTGGGCATCCTCCTGTTCGTCATTTCCCTCTCCGTGAACTGGTGCGCCCGCACCATCGCGAAACGTTTTGAGCATCCCAAGGCATGAACCGCTCATCTTCCTCTTCCTCCTACTCTTACTCCTCCTCCCCCGAGAGGTGGCGTGGAGACGTTCGATCCGAGAGGAAGAGTAGGAGTATGAGTAGGAGGAGGAGGAGGATTTCAAAGGCATGAACAACCCCTTCGCCGGCGATAACACCCGCATTCAGCGACGCGAAACCGCGGCACGCTGGGCGCTGCGCTTGGGCAGCTACACCGTCGTCTTCCTCACGGTGGCGATTTTCCTGTTCATCACTTACAAAGGCCTGCCGCATGCCACGAAGCCCGGATTCCTCACCGAGTTGACTTCCACGCTGCACGTCATCGAAACGAAAAGCGGCGAGTTCATCCAAACCGGACCCGCCGAGGCTGATACGATCAAAAAACAGCTCGGAGAGGCCTTCGTGGCTGAAAAGACCATCTCCTACTCCGGCGGCGGCATCCTCGGTCCCATCGTCGGAACGGCACTTTTGGTGCTCGTGAGCGTCAGTGTCGCTCTCTTCCTCGGTGTGTGCTGCGCCATCTATTTGAGCGAATACGCGAAGAAGGGAAAATTCCTCGAAACGGTGCGCCTAGCCATCTTGAACCTCGCGGGCGTGCCTTCGGTGGTTTTCGGTTTGTTCGGTTTGGGCGCATTCGTGCTCACCGCACCGGTTTTCACCGATGTGCCGGCCGACCGCGCCATTTTCGTTATTCCGCTTGGCTTCACCAACCTCAGTTTCCAAGGCTGGGACACCTGCGTGCTCTCTGGCGGCTTCACGCTCGCCTTCGTCATCCTGCCCGTCATCATCACCGCCAGCGAGCAATGCCTGCAAGCCGTGCCGCAAGGCTTCCGCGAGACCAGCATGGCCCTCGGCGCCACACGCTGGCAGACGATCTGGCGCAGCGTGCTGCCCTTTGCCACGCCCGGCATTTTGACCTCCACGATCCTCGGCATCGCCCGTGCTGCGGGCGAGACCGCGCCGATCATGTTCACCGCCGCGCTGGCCTTCAAAGACAAGCTCCCGTGGCAAAAAGACCTCCCGCCGCTGCCTGCGGATGCCGGGATGTTTGCGCATTGGGAGCAGAGCGTGCAGCGCTTCCTCGGAATCTTCACCGAGAGCGTCCAGGCGCTGCCGTATCACATCTACACCCTCGCCGCGAAGATCCCGCAAAACGAATACTCCGAGCAGGCC
>JBKCXA010000906.1:0-2022 GCA_046316935.1 Prosthecobacter sp. | reverse complement strand
GTCTCGAAGCGGCGATCTCCAAAGAGCAGATGAGTGATTTGATCGCGTTCTTGCTGGGGAAGTGAGTTCACCCGCATCTGCTCCAGTTCGCGCTTGAGTGGCAGCCGGTAGTCACGGTTGGCTGGCGTTCGCGGCGATCTTCGTTTCCCCGTTTTGACCCGAGGCATCACGTTTGGTGAAAATGAGCCGGTTTAACAGGCAGTAGAATGGGGGCAGTAGAATTGTCTGAACCGAGTTTTTTGATTCTGAATTCTACTGTCCCCATTCTACTGCCTATCTCAGGGTGAAATCGCGGCGCGGTGTTCCCCTCCCAGCTCGCTTTCAGGCACTCGTCACCACCGGCCCCGCCAGCCGCAAAACGCAGCAGCCGAAATCCATCTCAATGGCTCCGGCGTCGCTTCGGCGGACTTGGACCTGGGGGCTGAGAGTATAGAGCTGGCGGCGGGAATCGGCGGGATCGGGGCTCATCTCGACGAGGGCGGCATCGCGGAGGTGGACGAGGTGCTTGATGGTGGCCTGAAGGCGTTTCGCGAGATGGCCGGCGCAGGCGGTGGCCGTGCGCGGCTTGCCATCGGCAAGCTGCTCCAGCAGGCGGCGGCGCAGCGGATCAGCCAGCGCGGCAAAGACCACGTCACGCCGTGCCGCGGCGGGATCGGTCGAGTGGGCAGGTGGTCGGCTGCGCTTCGGCATGGATGGCGTTTTACCATGACGCCGCCTCCGCTGCCAAGCGCCGTTTTGTAGCTTGGCGGCTCGTCATCACCTGGGTGCCCATGGATTCCATGCTGCTACTTCCGAGCCACTCAAACCCGTCACGCGTTTCCATGGCGGCCCACCCGAGGCTCCTGAGCCTCAAAACCCAATCGTTCCTGACCTGAGGGAGTCTCCCAAGTATCGCAATGATTCTCCGATCGCCGTGCCGGAGTGTGCCGAGGGCTGGAACGCAATCGTTGCTGAGCTGCCGGAGTCTCCCAGGTGTCGCAAACGATCTCCAACTGATCCGCCGCCCCCTCGTGTCGCTCGCTCGCGGATGGCTGGTGTGTTGAAGAGGTCCCTTCGGGGCAGAGTTCCACCATGTTCTGTTCCACCCTGCTTCGTCACAGGCTGGCTCCTGGGACGACAGGGACGGCAACCGCCCCTGCCCCAGGAAATCAATGCAGGAAGTGGCGGAAGCCGGTGAAAACCATGGCCATCTTCCGTTCATCGGCGGCGGCGATGACATCGGCATCCTTGACAGAGCCGCCGGGCTGAATGGCGGCGGTGGCACCGGCATCGGCGGCGGCCATGAGGCCGTCCGGGAATGGGAACATGGCGTCGGAGGCGACGATGCTGCCTTTGAGGCTGAGACCGGCTTCCTGCGCCTTCCACACGGCGATGCGGCAGGAGTCCACGCGGCTCATCTGACCGGCACCGATGGCGAGCGTGCGGTCATGCGTGGCAAACACGATGGCATTCGATTTCACGTGCTTCACCACCCGCCAGCCGAAGCGCATGGCCTCGAGCTCATCGCGGGTGGGCGGGCGCACGGTCTTGACCTTGTTTTCGAGGTCGTCGAGGCCGAGGGCACGTGGATCGCTGTCCATCACCATCACACCGCCGGGAGCGGAGCGGATGATCGGCTCGGCGAGGGCTTCGGCGACGCCGGGGAGCATCTGGATGAGGCGGAGGTTCTTCTTCTTTTGCAGCAGCGCACGGGCATCGGCATCGAAATCAGGCGCGATGATCACATCGGTGAAAATTTCCGAGATGATGCGGGCGAGGCCGAGGGTCATGCTGCGGTTCACGACGATCACACCGCCAAACGGAGCCTGCTTGTCGGTCTCGAAGGCCTTCTGCCAGGCCTCGCGGAGGTCTTCATCAGCACAGCCAACGCCGCAGGGGTTCGTGTGCTTCAAGATGGCGACGGTGGGGCGGCGGAATTCGAGGGCGATCTCGGCGGCGGCCTGGATGTCGAGCACGTTGGTGTAGCTGAGATCCTTGCCGTGCAGCTTCACGAAGTAGTCGCCGAAGTTGCCATACAGCGAG
>JBKCXA010000905.1:0-5310 GCA_046316935.1 Prosthecobacter sp. | reverse complement strand
AACACGGCCAGCACCACGCCTTCAAAGGCGATCACGACAAACCGCTCTGCAATCTCTTCGTGTCCATGCTCCAGCACATGGGTGTGGAGACGGACTCGTTTGGATCGAGCACGGGAACCCTCGCTGTCTAAACTGAACTGACCATGCGCATCGCGATTCTCGCCCTCTCACTACTCGCCAGTACACCCTTTTTGGCCTCGCAGGGCGTTTTTGCCGCCGAAGGCATCCCGCAGTCCGTCGAGGAGCTTTGGGCGGATTTTGATCCGCGAAGAGATCCCATCGAGACGGAGGTCATTCGCGAGTGGAAGGAGGACGGCATGGTTTTGCGACATGTGCGCTACTTCATCGGCAGCTTCAAAGGCAAGCCGGCACGCATGGCGGCGGTGTATGGATTTCCTGAAGGAACGAAGGAAAAACTGCCAGCGGTGATGCACATCCACGGCGGCGGTCAGCGAGGTTCGGTGAGCGAGGTGAAGCTGCTTGTGGCACGAGGTTACGCGGCGCTGTCAGTCAATTGGGGCGGCAGCGGCACGGGCAAGGCACCGTTCAACACCTGTGAGAAGGCCGAGCCCGGCGATCCGAACACCGATTGGGGCTCGGTGGATCCCTCGCAGCTCAATGTGCCGGGTTACTCGTCGATGCTACCAGGTCCAAAGCATGTGTTTGAAGACCGCGAGCATCCGAAGAACAACAATTGGTATCTCCTCACGCTTGGCTGCCGTCGCGGGCTGACGTTTCTCGAACAGCAGCCGGAGGTCGATGCGCAGCGCCTCGGCGTGCATGGTTACTCGATGGGCGGGAATCTCACGATGTATGTCGCAGGCACCGATGATCGCGTAAAGGCCGCGGTGCCGGCCGTTGGCGGTCAGGGCTGGCGCTGGCAGGGGCGAGATTACCTTGGCGGCAAAGCGCAGCAGGAGCAGATCAAAGGCGATGTCGAAGTCTTCAAGCGCACGCTGAGCTTTGAAAGCTACGCGCCGCGCATTCAGTGCCCGGTGTTGCATCGCAGTGCCACGAACGACTTCCACGGCTGGATGGACGACGTGTATCGCACCAACGCACTCATTCAGAACCAGCCGACTCGCTACAGTTGGGTGCCCCACATGAACCACCGCCTCACGCCGGAGGTGGCTGTCACGATGCCACTGTGGTTCGATTACTATCTCAAAGGCGGCCCCGCTTTGCCCGAGACACCGCAGAGCGAACTGCACCTCAAATCCAATGACGACGTGCCGATGCTGCGTGTGCGGCCGGATACCAAATCGCTGCCCGTGGCCCGCGTGGAGATCTTTTACAGCATCGATCCCGATCCCCGCGCCCGCTTCTGGCGCAGTGCCGAAGTGCATCACGAGCCCGAAGGCTACATCGCCCATCTGCCACTCCACACGCTCGACGCGCCGCTGTTCGCCTTCGCGAACGTTTACTACACACTGCCGACGCCCGAATCGATGGCGCAACTGCCAGGCAACTCCAAACCGGTCACCGAAGTCTGCATCAGCTCGCTGCTGCACACGCACAGCGCGGCGGAGGTCGCACAAGCCGCTCCCAAGCTCACCGCGAAGCCTTCCAAACTCATCGAGGACTTTGCCCACGGCCAACGCGATTGGTATTCTCTCAATGCGGGCAATCTCACGCATCAACAGCTCTGGACGCGCAAAGTCACCGACCAGCTGTATCGCGGTGCCGACGGTGCGAAGCTAAAGCTCACGCTCAAGATGCCACAGACGAATCGCATCGCCATCGTGCTCCAGCAGAACGAATGGCGCAGCTATCGCGGCCAGCGCAAAACCTTCGTCTGCGTACACGAAGTGCATGGCGATGCAGCCGTGCAGACAATCATGCTCGAAGCCAAAGACTTCACTTCAACCGACGGCGCGCTCACATCCTGGGCTCAAATCGACCAGCTCGGCATCTGCGCGCACTACGCACAGGGCGGTGCTCCCGCCAAAGACGTGCCGCTCTGGAAAGGCGCCGCGATGGAACTCTTGCGTGTCGAGTGGGAGTGAAGTGATCAGCGGTCGTCTTCGGTCTTCTTCTTCCGATTCTTCGCTTTGTCGGGCTTGTTCGCCTTGTCCGCTTTGGGTGGCTTGGGCGGTTCGTTCGACACTTTGAAATCGTTGGGAGGTAGCAGCGGAGGCGTGTCGAGTCTGCCGCGGTGGACTTCGATGAGACTGAAGATGTCGTCTTTGGCATCGGTGTTCACGAGGGAGAAGTCCGCGCCCTTTGTGCCGCCGTGACGCAGCATCGCGTCCTCGATGATCACTCGCTCATGATGCCATTGTTTGTCGCCTTTGCCGGTGATGTTCAGTGCGGTCTTCATGCCTGACTTGCCCGCATCGTAATCAAGCTTCCAGGTCGATCCTGCTGTCGCGTCATACCAGACGACGGTGATCGCCATCGCTTTGGGATCGTTGCCTTCGGTGAATCCATCGTGCAGTTTGAAATGCATCGCGTCTTTGCCAGAGGCGTGCTCGAAGCCGCGCGCAAAGCGCGAGTAAATGGACGAGGTCTTCGTGATCGGTCCGCCCACGCGCCAGAGGGGAATGGACGTGGCATCGGCGTCGATCTGATCGAGGAAGCGTCCGTAGTTATCGGGCCAGATGTCCCAGCCCACATCGTTGAATCCCGTCTGCGTGTCGCGCTGGCGGACCTGGCTCAGCAGCAGCGCGTTCTGGTCATCCACTGCAGCGCCATACTTGGCATAGGCGGCGCAGATCTTCAGCATGCGCTCTGCGTTGTGCTTGCTGGCCTCGCCGAACTTGGCCTCCGGATAGGCTTTCGTGTCAGCAGCATCCAATCCCTTGTGGAGCGCACAAAAGGCATCGGTGGCCGTCTGTGGCTGGATCTGCCCCGCGTAACGATTGAAAAAATGGAAGGAGTAATCGAACCCCTGCTCCTTGCAGGCCTCCATGGCGCTGGAGCTGATGTCCCAGATGCTTTGTCCGCTTTGCAGGCCGGTGAGAGCGCCCCAGTAGAAGCTGAGCGGCACGTTCAGCTGATACCATGCACGCGTCCACGTCTGATCCATCTCTGACCGGGCAAACAGCGGCGTGCCCTGCGCGGCGATGAGACGATGCTGCCACGTTTCGATCTTGCTGCGCTCGCCGCTCAAGTGGTGGCCGCGTCCGCTGCCTGCGATCTTGATCCCGAGGCCGCCTTTGGCATTCGCCATCACCCACTCCCATTCCTTCGCAAAGCCCTTGTTCTCGGCCGCGTCGTCATCCGGCGACACATTGTTGAACATCAGTGCGATCTGTGTCTGGTCGGCAGGTGATTGAAAGGTCTTCACATACACATCGAACTCCCACAGCCGGAACTCCCGCCACGCCTCAGACGTCATGGGCAGGTCGTATTGCTTGTCGATGACATTCCCCTTGTAGGCGCATTCATCGCCCGTGCAGCCGGTCTTCACCTGAATGAACGCAATGCGCTCCTGCATCTCCTTCGAGCAGCTGCGGATGTGCTTCCCAAACTCTGTGATCAACCGCTGGCAGAACGTTTTGTATTCCGGCGAGGCATAGAAAGGATACACCGGCCAGCTGTCATGAATTTGGCTGTCGGCTTTCACGGCGGGGACGCCCTTGTCGTAGATCCACTTCGGCGCATCGGGTCCGACGTTCAGCGAGAGGTAGAGGAACTGGCTGCTCTGGGCCGCCTTCTTCATCGCCTGATCCAGGCTGCTCCAATCAAACACGCCCGGCTCCTTTTCCACTTCTGCCCAGGAGTGGGTGAATGCCAGACCCTGTAGGAAGGGAAAGTCGCTGCGATCAAACTTGTCGCCGCGATCCCACACACCAAACGAACTGGGCGGCGGCACCGCTTGCGTTGGTGGGCAACAAAGGGCGGACATCATGCTGATCAGGCCGAATGGTCTAGCGAAGGTCAGGTTCATGACGGTGGAAATCTGGATGAAAATTGATGGGGGTTCCTGCATGGCCGAGCGAGAGCGGATGCGGACACGCTTCCGCAGCGACGCCACGATCAAGCCACACGGCCGCTCGCTCCGCAAAGAGGGATCAGGTCTATTTATGTAGATATCCGGCCTCACACCGCATAGCATCCCAGGTCATGCCCGCCCGACGTTCATCTTTGAGACAAGCCGCACGAAAGAGCCCGCGCGGCGATCTTGGGAAATCTGAGCCGCCGCAGGTCGCCTTGGTGGTCGAGACTTCCTTCGGCAGTGGACGCGACATCCTCACAGGCATCGCCCGCTACGTGCGCGAGCACGATCCCTGGCTGCTTTTTCACGAGGCACGAAGCATCGATCAGGAACTCCCGCATTGGCTCAAGAACTGGAAAGGCCACGGCATCATCGCCCGCGTCTTCACTCCAGCGATGGCCGCTTCGCTTCGCCGAACACGTCTTCCAGTGGTCGATGTGCTCGGCGTGGTGCCAGACGCCGGGTTTCCTCTGGTGCATGTTGATGATGAAGCCATCGGCGTCATGGCCGCCGAGCATCTCATCGTGCGCGGCTTCAAACACTTCGCCTTCTTCGGACTCGAAGAGCGAAACTGGTCCGCTGCTCGTGAGCGCGCCTTTGTCCGGCAAGCGAAACGGCATGGCTGCGAGACCAGCGTGCGCCGCGTCAGCCCACGTCAGGTGCATGATGATTCGTGGGAAGTGCATCAGCAGAAACTTGCCTTGTGGATTGACGGCTTGCCAAAGCCCGCAGGACTCATGGTGTGCAGCGACCACCGCGCTAGTCACGTCCTCGAAGCCTGCCGTCGCGCAGGCGTCCGCGTGCCTGATGAGGTCGCCGTCATCGGCGTGGATAACGATCAACCGCTTTGCAACCTCTGCCATCCGCCGCTCACCAGCATCTGGCCAAATCACGCCCTCGTCGGCTACGAAGCCGCGCGATTGCTCGACCAAATGATGCGCGGCAAAAAGCGAGTGCCCGCGCGCACTCTCACACCGCCGAATGAAACCGTCACGCGCCAGTCCACCGACACCCTCGCTGTGCAGGACGAACTCGTTGCCAAAGCCCTGCACATCATCCGCGAGCGCGTCTGCGATGCCATCCGGGTGGATGAGATCGCCACCCTCGTCGGAGCCTCGCGCAGCGTGCTGCAACGCCGCTTCCGTGCCGCCCTCGGCCGCACCATCAATGAGGAACTCATCACCCAACGCGTCACCGCCGCCCAGCGCCTCCTCCTCGACACCCATCTCTCCCTCGCCGAAATCGCCGAGCGCTGCGGCTTCCGCCATCAGGAATACATGGGCGTGGTCTTCAAAGGGCAAACCAAGCAGACGCCCGCGCAGTTTCGGAATCAAGCGCGGGCGGAGTGATAATGGGCTGTCTTGATGTCG